>NZ_DJDM01000040.1:0-18013 GCF_002431085.1 Empedobacter sp. UBA5924 | reverse complement strand
CGAAGTCATGAAGTACGACATAACATAATTTTTAATAAGTGTTACTTCCAGATGCAGAAAGTATAAAAGCCTTTATTTATCAATAGTGTAGGGGAGTGTGGTGTACTATTGGTGTACAAAAAGTATTAATATTTTAACGAAATATTAGCAATATCCGATAAAAGAATCAATCTTAATTATTACAATTTAATATTACTGATTAAATAATTCTTGATTTGTTTTGCTCTTTAATGATATTAATAATTTGTTTTTGAATCCAAACAGGAGCGTACTTTAATTGTTTTTGAACCACTTCATTATTTAATTGTTGCACGTTAGGTTGTATTTGAATTAAGAATTCATCTGTCACGTTTTTTTGACCTATTTCTTTAAAAGCCTGAACAATTAAGTGTAATAATTCATCTTTGATGGCAAAGCTTTTAGGAACTGTTTTTTTTAATTGAATGGTACGATTTCCTATTCTTATTTCGCGTTGTGATCCATCAGTTAGATATACAGCTTTTAAAGGAACCTGAGTTGCTAATCCTAATAAATATAAAGCCAAAACTCCTGAGGGAGAAATACGTGCCTTATCTCGTTGTGCGATTTGTTTCGCTATTTCTTCAGTTGTGGGATAAATAGTACCTAACAACGGATCTTTTTTAGGTTTAAGATAAATACCTTGAGCTAAACGCTCAACTAAACCTTCTTTTTCTAAACGAGAAAGTACTTTACGGATGTTATCTGAAGAGCCATATTTTGAGAAATCAGCTAAAAAAAATATTTTGCCAAAAGATGATTTTGAAATCTTTGTTTCTATTTGATTTTTAGCTGATTTCATTTTGTTTTTGGTTAATTTTATGTCACAAATTTAGTGAAAATTTGTGACAAAATTTAATTTTAAAAATGTAATTATAGTAATTCTATATCTTGTAACTTTCGCCCAAATTCATCATTCATCTACTGTTAATTTGAAAATATCATCTTGTAAACCTAGGAGTGTACTTTAATTGTTTTTTGAATGACTACATTATTTAATTGTAGCTCAGTAGAATGTATTAGATTTAAGAATTCATCTTTCACGTTTTTTTGACCTATTTCTTTAAAAATGCACTGTATTTAAAGTTTATAAGTTTACAAATATAGCTTGGGTTAGCTTTTTCAAATCCATCTAACCTCCCCATTATTTAGTTCTGTTTTCAAATTAAGATTTATTAAGTGCAATATATTGCACTATTTATATGCTTTTAGACTAAAAACGAGCAACACTCTTTAGAAAGTGCAATTCATTGCACTTTTCTTGTTTTATAGCTTATTTATTTCTAAATTTACATTAAAAGTGCAATATATGACACTATCAATAATTAATCAAATCAAAGAAAGACGTAAAGTTTTAGCGATATCACAAGAAACATTAGCAGAGATTTCTGGTGTTGGCTTACGCACGTTAAAACAATTTGAAAGTGGTAAAGGTAATCCAACGTTAGAAACACTACAAAAGTTGTGTGATGCCTTAGGATTAGAAATTAAATTAGAGGTTAAAACAATTGAATCATGAGAGTTGCTCAAATTTTATATAAAGGTGAAAGGGCAGGAGTTTTAACGCAATTGGATAATGGTAGTTTTCATTTTATCTATAATGAAGATTGGTTATCGGATGATTCTAAACCTTCTATAAGTTTAACATTGCCTAAAAATCAAAAAGAGTTTGATTCTGAAACTTTGTTTCCTTTTTTCTATCATTTATTACCAGAAGGGGTAAATAAACGAATGATTTGTAAAACATATAAGATTGATGAAGATGATGCTTTTGGAATATTATTGAAAGCATCTAAAATAGATACAATTGGTGCAGTAACAATAGAAAGAGTGTAAAATGAAATTAGAATTAATTAATTGTCCCGGTTCTTTAAAAGAAAATTTTAATGCGTACAGTCCAAGTGTATTAAAGAAGTTGTTTAATGGAAAAAAAGTGAATCCAATTTTAAATTATACTTCGCCAACTGATCGTAAGGATAAAAGTAGTTTTAACCAAAATCAAACACATATTTCTATTTCGGGATTTCAAGAGAAATATTCTTTAATTCTTGATGGAAATGAATTACGATTAACGAATGAAAAGGAAAGCGGTCAATATATACTGAAACCGATTTCTGATTTACCTAAAAACAGTGAATTTGCACCAGCTAACGAACATTTGACGATGCAAATTGCTAAACAAATTTTTAAAATTGAAACAGCAGAAAATGCGTTAGTTTTTTTTAAAGATGGAAGTCCAGCATACTTTACGAAGCGTTTTGATTATGATGGATATGGAAATAAATTAGCAGTAGAGGATTTCGCTTCTTTATTAAGGAAATCTCCTGCAACTGATGGAGAACAATACAAGTATGAAGGAAATTATCTCGAATTATTTGAAGCCTTGAAAAAATATGTCCCTGCTTGGAAAGTAGAAACTCCAAAGTTATTCGCTTTGATTGTTTTCAATTATCTGTTTTCTAATGGAGATGCACATTTAAAGAATTTTTCGTTGATAGAAACTCAGCAAGGCGATTTTAAACTAAGTCCAGCTTATGATTTATTGAATACCAAAATTCATATTGACGATGCAGATTTTGCATTAAAAGAAGGATTATTACCTAAATCAATCTCAAAAGGTAAAATAATAGACCAATTATTTATTTTAGGAGAGAAAGCTGAAATGACAGAAAAATCAATTATAAAAGTCATTCAAAATTTAACATCCAAAGAAGATCAAGTGGAAGATTTAATCAATAAATCGTTTTTATCTGATAAGTTAAAACGTAATTATTTGCAAAATTATCAGCGTCGATTGAAGAAACTGAGAATATTATAGATTGAAAAAATGAACAAGGAGATTTCCTTAAAACATTTTTTATGATTTATAATATAAGGAAAATAGAATAGGTTATTCTTTCTTTTCAACGTAATTTTAGAAGCGAAATAATAGAATCAAAAATGAAAAAAATAGATATTACAACTTTAGATCATTTAGATCAAATTGATCAAGCATCTTTTAATCAACCAAAAATTATTTATAAACACAGTACAACTTGTGGATTATGTGATATTATTTGGGATATTGTAAAAGAAAGCGATTTTGAACTAAATTATTTAGATTTATTAACGTATAGACCACTCTCTAATGAGATTGAACGACGATACAATGTTCAGCACGAATCACCGCAAATCCTAATTATAAAAGATGGAAAATGTGTGTACAATGCATCGCATCGTAAAATAAAAAATGAAGAAATTCAGAAACAATTAGATCTACTAGTTAATTTATAACATATTTTAGAAATAATTATTGATCAAGCATAAATGTCCGTTATTACATGCAAAACATATTAAATTGTATGAAATAACGGACATTTTAAGTTATGGATTTTAAAATTTTGAATATTGTAAACTCAAAAAATTATTTGGCCAAAATGAAATTTATAAATTTTTTTTTCTATTTGATTTTTAGATGTTTCTGTCATATTTATACTGTAATAATTGTCACAAATTTTGTTGATTTTTGTGACAAAAAATTTAGATTAATCTAATAATATTTTAATTCGATTTACAATTTCCTCTTGCCAAACTTTAATATCTGAAGCCGTTGCAATTTGCATAATACTACATTCTTTATCAGACATTTCTAAATGATTTTCTGAACTGAAATAATTTCCTTTTTGAATTGAATGTTGATCTGAAGGATATACAAGAGCAACTTTTTTAGCTTGATAAAATCTGTGATACACATACATTTGACGCAAATCTTCGGGTGAAGGATTGTAACCATTTAGGTTTTTCCATTTTGTATCTAAAACAAAAATTTGATGATTTTCTTTGCATTTTAGAATGATATCAGGACGCATTTTGGATGAGTAACCAGAATCAGGTTTCCAAAAACTCTTGGTCACTTGAGAAGTTACATTATGTGTTTTTAGTTTTCTTTTTAAAGTCACTAAAATAAACTGTTCCCACAAACTATTCATATCAAACATTAAAGCCAATACATCGTTTCTCCCTTTAGAAACGTCAGGATGATAATTTAACAATAATAATTTGGCGATTTCTAAAGCCGTTTGGTAGTGTTGGTTTTTTCGATCTAATACAATTTTATTAAAAGTAGATTCATTTACTTTTATCTCTCCCATTTCAGGGAAATTAAGAGATAATGATCCAATTCTTCCTTTCAATTGTGGGTTTGAATTAAGATTAGCTAATAATTTTATTGTTTTAAAAAGAATCTCATGAATCGTATGTTCATTAGAATATTGCGTATATTTTACATAAAATCGTTCTTTGTGAACCAAATTCTGCGAAATATGCTTTGAAAATTGTAAAGCTCCCTTTAATGAAGTTTGATTTCCTTCATTTTTACGGTATCTTTTGATTAATCCTCTGTGCAATAAATATTCAACCTCAGAAATAAATAATTCAAAATAAAGCTCTAACATAGAGTTTGATTTTAGTTTTAATGAACTACAACCTGTTGATTTTACATCAAATCCCCATACCGTTTTGATCATTCCAATCAATAAATTACGCCATTTTTCTTCACCTGATTTATCGACTTTGGGCAAAACTTCAATGGTTATTTTCCCTATTTGAATAACCCCAACATTTTCATTGAATTGCACACCATTTCTAATGAGTTTAAAAAATGGTGTATAATTTCCGTGATAGAGCTCTAAAGCATCATGAAGTTGTTTTTCTTTGTCATTTTTCAGATTAAAGAAAAGCTTATCATGTTCGAAAACAGTAATACGATTGTCTTTTATCACAATCATTTCTTATTCATTAATAATTTGATCGCATTTTCGAAATCAAAGTCCTTATCATTTAAGCCTAATACTCTATAAGATATTCTGTTTTCGAAATCTTCAGCATTATCATAATTAAAACTAGCAAAAAATGAAGTTTCAATTTTATTATCTTTAAAATCGCTATCTTCCTGAATAAATCCTTTCCCTAATACCAATCCAATTTTGCCATAATCTCCAAAGAAATATTCTTGCAATAATGGGATTATATTTTTATAGAATGAATCAATAATTGTTATTTCATTTTTATGGATGAAATATGCATGACCAATTTGGTGATCTCGATCCAGTAATTTTTCAATACGTAGATTGATTGTTTTCAAAATATCAGATGCGGAAAAACCATACAGATTTTGTTGAAGTTCTTCCAATTCGTATTTTGGAAGCATTTCTTCGAACACAAAACGTCTTCTCAAAGCAGTATCTAAAGCTTCAACACTACGATCGGCGGTATTCATCGTTCCGATAATATGTAGATTAGAAGGAACTCCAAATTTCTCTTTACTATATGGTAAAGTAACTTCTAACTCTTCATTATTTCCTAAGCGTTTATCTTCTTCAATCAATGTAATTAATTCTCCAAAAATTTGAGAAACATTACCACGGTTGATTTCATCGATGATGAGAACAAATGGTTTAGGTGGTAATGCAATATTTTGAGAAGTAGATTTTTTTTCTGAATTTATTTTATTGTTGATGTAATTCAGAACCGACCAATAAGCTGTTGAATTTGAACCTCCAATAACCGCTCTAAATTCTTTGTCAATGTTTTTTATAACTGATAAATCAGGAAAAACTTGTTGTAATTTTTCAGCACGAGAGTATGAAACAATGTATTCTTTTGCATCATCAGAATAAATCGGCTTTAAAATTAAATTTCCTCTATCTGAAATACCAACTATTTTTAAACCTAAGTTTTCAGTTAAAATTGGAAGAAATAATTGTTCATTATTTTCAAGTTTTTCATTCGCTTCCAAAACAAGATCATTAAAGGCATCATCAAAAGAATAATTTTTTTTAACTTCAAGTTTTTCAAATGGTGGTTTTTCTGCATTCTTACATATTTCTTTGAAAATTCCGTTTTTCACTTCATAAACCACACTTTTGGCACCATCTTCATTTTCTTCAATCACGGGCTTTATCCCTTCTATAAAATCTTCATAGGTCATGCTTTGATGGAAAGTAGTAAATACAATTTGACCTTCATTTACCAATCTTTCGTATTCAGATTTAACTATATTTCTGTCTTGTGTTAAATCAAATTCAGGATTTGCTATTTCAATTGCTTTATTAATCGTATTGTATGTTTTACCTGTACCAGGAGGTCCGTATAAGATTTGATTAAAAGGAGCTAGACTTCTTCTGCCAAAATCAATATCTATTAAATCATTTTCTTCTTCAAATAGATCATCAGTTAAATCATCAATAATTTTATATTTTTCGAATCGCTCTTCCATTTTTTGAAGCATTTTAATCTGTTCTGTTGCACTAAAACGATGAGCAATAAAATCAGGATTTTCTTTTTTTATTTTAACTATTTCTTCATCAACAGCTGGAATTACTTTATCTAATAATTTTTCAAGATCATCTTTTAAATCATCAAATGATTCGTATTTAGGAGTAGAGTAAATACCAAAAAATTCCATCTTGGCTGTATCATCAGAATAATAAACATGATCAAAATGATTTTTAAGTCTGTTTTTAATATTTTGTACAAGAATTAAATCATATTTATTTTGATCGTTACTAGGGTTTTTGGTCTGATTAAATTGAATATAAAATTCTATTTTTTCTTTTCTTAAATCAAAAACAAGATTAATTAAATCGCTTGAAGATCCTGGATATGATACAGGAATAAACCAAAACGTTGTTGAAAAATAGTTTGACTTTTCAGTTCCAATAAAATAATTAAGTTCAGCACCTTTATTTGCTTTTTGTCTAACAGAAAAAGTGAAATTTTCATTTACTTTATTTTTTTCTAAAAGCCAGTTGTAAACTTCTTTTTGTAAATCTTTATACATAATTTTTATTACCTATTCTTCTTAAAATTCTCTGCTTGTTCTAACACGTTTTTGTAAACATCATCCTGTGTGATTGGCGGATAACCGTATTGATGTAACTTCACGATGATATCCATCTTGAGTTGTGCTTTAATATCGTCACGATCAGACCAATCAGGATATTTGGCTGTATTTTCAACGATGATTTTTATTTCACGAGCCAATTCAAGCATTTTGTCGTTATCGAATTCAAAACCGTATTGTTTGCAGATCATGTCCAAGATATCGTAAAAGGCTTTTTCTTCATAGTCAATACCTAAATCTTGAAACGAATCCATTTCAACACGAAGTTTGATGATGAGATCTAACATTTGTTCTGCGGTATCAAACTGAATGCCTTCATAATCTAAAATATCGCCTTCGCTACGTTCGTTGTAACGGTTGATGATGGATTGTAAACGTTCTGAAAAATCTTGTCCTTTTACTTTATTTACCTTTTTAAAATTGTTAATGGTTTGTTTTAATAAACGTTCTAAGATTTTAATTTTGGTATTCGGTAATTCTAGGTTAGAGATTTTCTCAATGAACTTATCATTAAACAAATCAATGGCATTCGCTTTATTATCATCGAGCTTAAATATTTCTTCAACTCCTTCCGAAATGATGGCTTCTTCTACCAATTTAGACACTTTAGCATTCATTTGGGCTGTATCTGGCGCTTCACCTTTAGTCAATTTTACTACAATAGATTTCACGGCGAAATAGAAATGGATTTCATCTACTTCTTTCGGAGTAAACAATTCCGAACCACTCACTAAATTGTAGGCAGATTTTAGCTTCTTGGTTACATTCACAAAAAACTTTTCTGAATCTTCGGTTTGTAAAACCAATTCAGAAGCTTTGTTTAAACAGTTTAATCGTTCAACGGGATTTCCTTGGTAATAATCAGTAGCATCAAACTGATGAAAATATTGACGTAATAAATCCATTTGATCACGCACAATAATTTCTGCTTGATCTAAATCTTCAAAATCATCATCGGCTGTTTGACCATTAAACATGCCTAAAGCTTTGTTTAAGTTCTTTTTGATACCTATATAATCAACTACTAATCCGCGATCTTTTCCTTCGTATTTTCGATTTACACGAGAAATGGTTTGTATTAAATTGTGCGTTTGTAAAGGCTTATCAATATAAATGGTATCTAAGAAGGGAACATCAAATCCTGTTAACCACATATCTACGACAATGGCAATTTTGAAGTTGGATTTGATTTGTTTAAACTGTCGATCTAATTCTTTTCGTTCATCTTTATTACCCAAAAGTTCCCAAAGCTCTTTTTCATCATCTTTATTGCGTGTCATCACCATTTTTACACGCTCAATTGGCTTGATATCTTTTTGTTCCTTTTCAGTTAATCCATCCGAAATATTCAATTCTCCCCATTCTGGTCGTAAGGCTAATAGTTCTTGGTACAATTTATAAGCAATGGTACGAGAAGCACACACAAACATCGCTTTTCCTGCAACAGTAGCACGTTCATCGATACGTTTTTCATAATGAGCTATAAAATCTTGTGCAATCGCTTTAATTCGATCTTTATCACCTAAAACAACTTCCATTTTAGCAATCGCTTTTTGGCTGGCTTCTACATGATATTCAGAAGCGCCTTCAGCTACTGCGTTTTCGTAATAATTTTCAATGTCTTGAACTTTATTATAATCTAAATTGACTTTTGCCGCTCTTCCTTCATAAACCAAACGAACCGTAATTTCATCATTTACCGATTCGAACATCGTGTATTGATCCACTACATCTCCAAAGACTTCTAACGTTTTATCTATAGGTGTTCCTGTAAATCCAACATAGGTTGCATTGGGTAAAGAATCGTGTAAATATTTAGCAAAACCATACGATTTAGTAACTCCCTTTTCCTCGTCAATTTTAACTTTTAAGTCTAAATTCACTTGTGAGCGGTGCGCTTCATCCGAAATACAAATGATATTGGTACGATCGGATAAAATTTCAGCATCTTCAGCAAATTTCTGAACCGTAGTCAGATAAACACCACCACTTTCGATACCTCTTAAACGTGACCTTAAATCAGCTCTTGATTCGATATTGATGATATTTTCATCTCCAATGAATTTCTTGGCATTGGTAAAATCCTTCGATAACTGATCGTCTAAATCGGTACGATCTGAAATGATAATAATCGTAGGACTTGCAAAATCGGTTGAACGCATCAATAAACGCGTTAAATACAGCATTGTATAACTCTTTCCACAACCCGTCGCCCCAAAGTATGTTCCACCTTTTCCATCGCCTTCTGGTTTACGATGCGCTTTGATGTTTTGATACAATTTATTGGCTGCATAATATTGCGGATAACGACTTAAAACCTTTAGCTCGTGTTTAGAAGAATCAGGAAACAAAACAAAATGATGAATAATATCGACTAATCTTGTTTGGTTCAACATTCCATGTACAATAGAAGTCGTGGTCTCTATACCTGTTAAGGCTTTTTTCTCGTTACCTGTAATTTTATTCCAACCGTAGTAAAATTCGTAAGAAGAAAATACTGTTCCGGCTTTGTTATTCACCCCATCACTAATCACACAAAATACATTGTATTTTAGTAGTTCGGGTATGTCTCTTTTGTAACGTGTCGTTAATTGCCTGTACGCATCGTGAATGGTAATTTCTTCTTCTATGGCTGTTTTAAATTCAAAAACAACGACAGGAATTCCATTGATGTATAAAATCAAATCAGGAATGCGTAGTTCGCTTCCTTGAATTTCAAGTTGATTGACAATTTTAAACGTGTTATTGTCTACCGAATCACAATCGATATATCGTATATGTAAATCCTTTTTTTGTGGATTGTTACGTTTAAAAATAAATCCATCCGCCAATAATTTGCAAATGTATTTATTAGACTCGTACAAATTAGAAGTCGATTGAAACGCCAATTCATTGGTAATGCTTTCCAATTCTATTTCTTCTAAATCTTCATAACGATCTTGTAAAAACGCGCGCAAATCTTCCTTAATCAATACTTCTTGATTTGAACTTCTTTGCAACTGTTTTCCATCAATATAGGTATAGCCTTCTGTTTCCAAAAGGCTAATAAAAGCTTGTTCTAATTGTGATTCGGTGTATTTCATAATAACTTTTTCAAGTTGTGTTTTTTGGTTTTGATAATTGAAATAGTAGAACGTGTTACAATTTTCGACTTTTTGTAACATGAGAAAATAACGTGTTACATTTTTTGACATTTTGTAACATGAACTGAAATCATGCTACTATTTTATAATTATAAATCTTGAATTTGATTGAAAGCATTTTCTATATTTTTCAATCTTTGTAAAAGTTCATCCCAAGATAAACTATCTCCAACAATCATATTTTGTTGCATGATTTTATAATCATCTTCCCATTGAGCAATTATTTCATTTGGTGGTAGAATACTCAATTTTCCTTTTTCGTGATTGGAGTAATCGACACCTCGTAAAGGCGTAACCTTTTTACGATGCTCCACTATGGTTTCAAACAACTCATTATCAGCAAGAGCTTGTTCTCCAAATCCTGCAACCATCATTTTATCTAAATCATACAAATGACGCGTTAATCGGTCGGTTCTAATTCTAGCTATAGGTTTTGAAAATTCTTCATGTAATAATAAAACCTTTTCTATAAATGTTCGTGTTGGTACAACCACTTGTACATTAAATCCATCCGATGTAAATGATAATTCTTTGTAATTTTCATCAATAAACGAAAGGATGTTTTTTGTTTCTGCGGGCTCTGTTAATGATCTTGCTCCCATTTCTAACAATACTCTTTGTTGGATATAAGGATTGGTCATTGGAACTACAGATTGATAATACACTTCCAATGTATTCGGGTCGCTGGTATCGTCAACTTTATCATTATATCGTATTACATATTGGTCACGATGAATGCCCAATTGATCCAATTGATGCATCAATTCTTCTCTAAACTCATTGATAATAAATGAACCCGATGCTTTTCTTAGTTTCTTGATTTTTGTTCCTGAATCCAAGTCGTCAAAACCTAACAAATGCCGATCTATAATTAAATCAATATCTTCTGAAAATCGATCAATGATATGATAGGCTTTACTTAAAGAAGTACCACCTTTATAAATAATGGAATTTGCATAGTACGATTGAAAAATAGCTTTCAATAAAATACACACCCACCAATCCTTTTCTACAACAAATGCAGGCAAACCTTTGGCTATACCTGTTTGTTCTAAAACTTGTATCTTTTGTTCTGTTGATAGGTTAATCCACATTTTGAGAAGTTGTATAAAGGTTATTGATGTGTTTCTGTATCCAAACCGGTGCATATTTTACCTGCTTTTGGACCACTTGGGAGTCGAGCTGCACTACAGAAGGCTTTATTTTTTCTATAAATTCTTCGGTTACGTTGTTTTGGCCCACCTCTTTAAACGCTTGTACAATCAAATGCAGCAATTCATCTTTTATGGCAAAACTTTTAGGAACCGTTTTTTTGAATTGAATGGTACGGTTTCCTATTTTAATTTCTCGTTGTGAACCATCGGACAAATACACCGCTTTTAGAGGAACTTGTGTGGTTAGCCCCAACAAATACAAAGCGAATACACCTGTTGGGGCAATACGTGCTTTGTCTCGTTGTGCTATTTGCTTGGCTATTTCTTCCGTAGTAGGATAAAGGGTACCTAACAACGGATCTCTTTTGGGTTTTAGATAAATGCCTTGAGCCAAACGCTCTAATATGCCTTCATTAACCAAACGAAAAAGCGTTAAACGGATATTACCTGGTGAACCATACGTATAGAAATTTTCAGCGAAAAATATTTCGCCTAAAGATGATTTTAAAATCTTTGTTTCTATTTGATTTTTAGAGGATTTCACTTAGTGTTGTATTTTTATTTTGTAACAAATTTAGTGAAAATTTGTTACAAAATTACTTTTGTTTTTTTTGGTTTTGACTACTTTAATGATTTTTTTAATTGTAGATGAATGAGTTTTTAAATTCATTATAAAGTTTTAAAACAATTTTAAAAAATTTCTTTTCCAATTACTCTTTGAAGATTCCTCAAATATTTCTTTTTCATTTTGTGATAAAAAATCAATCGTGAATTCTAAAAACTTTTTCTTAATTTTCTTATTCAAGTCTCTCATATTATTATATATAGAAACATTAATTTCTCTATCCATAAATTTTATTAAATCTGTTTCTATATCAATTCCAAACTCTGCATTAACTTTTTTAGATATTGTACGAGTACGAAATTCAATATATTTCTTTTTATCAATGTCACCTAAAAGTGTGAACATACATTTATAATCAAATCTCGATCTTAGTTCAGGTGAAATCCTTTTTTGAAAATCTTCTTTTGAAATATTTGAAGTGAAAATTATAATAAATCCATTAATATCAATTTCATTTCCCATTGAGCTTGTCATTTTCCCACTTTCTAATACATCTAAGAAATAATTAAATAATGATGCATTTGATTTTTCGAACTCATCTATTAAAAGAATTCCAATATCTGTGTCCCGAACTTTCATAAATATCTCACCATCTTCGCTACCTATATAGCCTCTTGCAGAACCAATCAATGAACTTAAGGAAAATTCATTACTATAATTTCCGAAATTAATTTTTGCTAATCTTTTGTTTCCTTTTAAAGAATTAAAAATTACTCTTGCAACTTCTGTTTTACCAACACCAGAATCCCCCATTAAAAAAAGTGAAAGTACTTTATGCTCTTTTAATCTATTAAAAATTCTAAATGTTCTAACTTGTTCTGCAAAATCGTCTTTGAATTTTGGATGTCCATATAAATTTTTATTAAAATCATTTAAAAAGATGTTTAGTTCTTCATCCGTCAAATCGATAATTTTCCGATGTCGCTTTTTAATATTCTCTTCTGGAATTATTTCACTATTTCCTTTTTTACTTTTTATAAACGATTCTTTATCAACATTAGAAAACTGACAGAATATAAATCTTAATTCATACTCTATAATATCTCTTTTTGAGGAATCACAAATAAATATAACATCATCAGGAAATTGAATTAAAATTTGTTCTACTACAAACTGAATTGTATTATATTCTGAAAGTACAGATAAATCTATAATTTCAATATAACTATTAATGTTTGCTATTAAATCTGGATTTCGAGTATATTTTGAAAAGCTATGAATTTCATATCCTTCTTTAGTCTTAAATTCTTTATAATCATAAAAATCTTCTTTATCATAAAATAGTAATGTCTTCATAATGCATTTATTGAATATTCACATTCTGAACTATTGCTAGTAAATCGATATAATGAAATTCTGTTCCATCTCCAGAACTTTTGAAATACATAGCTGAATTAGAGGAATTGCTCGAATAATGGCTTTCTTGAATTTCATCATCTTCTGTATTTTTATTTGACATTAAACTTTGTAATTCTCCTAGCTCCTGAAAATATTGAAAAGAATTTTTTAGTTCATCTACATTTATCTTCCCTTTATAAATACCAAGAATTGAAACCTTACCTACAAATAAATCATCTACACTGTAAGAACTTTCAAATTCACTTTCAAAAGTTAATGGAATTTTTATTAATATATTTTCTTTACTATTAGTAACTTCTCCTTTGATTTTATAAGCATAGTCCTTAAACATAGAATTAAAAAGATTATTCATATCAAACCCATTAGTTCCAGGGGCAACTAAATCTTTAAAAGCACCACTATTTATAAACTTAACAACTCTTAATTCGTCTTCATTTTCAAGACTTAACTTGACTTCATCTATTCGTATTAACTCGCCTTCTTTAACTCTTTCAAAGTCATTTTTAACTTTTGCTTTCTCTATAACATCACTTAAAATAACAGATTTAGTTGTTTTTACTTCAAATGTCTCAAAAACTTTTCTAGTACCTGAACCTTTAATATCCCCTCCAGCTTCAGCATCACCTAACTTAAACCAATCCATAAAATTTATGCCCAGTTTAGCCTTTACTGATAACTGACTTTCTCCTGCTATTTCTTTGGTAGTTTCTTTATTAATAGAAATGACGTTACTTAGCATCATTTTTATTTCATATACTTTTGGGAAATTAATATAGTAAATATTAAAGATCATAATTTAAGTTTTTTATAGTAGTTTAATTTTAGTTTACCCCTCCAACGTTGCTAAGCGACTTAACAACAACGATTGTAGTTGGGAGTGTTTTGTATTTTTTACCCAAAGAAGCAATGGAACTGATCTTCTTTTATAATCGCTAATAAATCTTGTAAATTATCAGCAATTGGGTGTGGCTCATACAACTCCCATATGCCTGAAGCACGCATCCAATACAGTTTCCATTCATTTGTGGTTTTTGTATAGCGAATTTTAGCAAATTCTGATTGGATTAGTTCGTTCGGATTATTCCAAAATGGACGAATCGTATATAAAATAGCAGTATTCTTTTCCCAAGAATACCCAAAATCTAATTGTTTGCGTATCTCGTGATCTTCTGGTCGTAAGCTTTCTACAAATTGTTTAATATATGCTTCGCTAATACTAATTTCTTTTCCCATTTGTGTTGATTCTTATAGTAGTTTAATTTTTCTTTACCCCTCCAACGTTGCCAAGCGACTTAACAACAACGATTGAAGTTGTGTGAGTTTTTGGTTTTGCTTGATAATCGATATTTTATAATCTTCCAATTGATTTAATTCGATGTCAAACGGTTTCAAAACATTATTTTCAGGTATTAAAATCTGCATACTATTCAAGTATTCAGTAGTCATACTTGGAACAGCAGACCCGACATTTAAAGAATTAAAATCCATCTTAGAAAGTACATTAAAAACATAAATTAATGTATTATCTATTTTAGGTATTGTATAAAACATTGTATCGACTGACCAAAATGGTGTTTTTATATAGAGAATATTATTTAATGAACCTTTTCTTGGTATTAAAACCGATGGTTTATCATAAAGAATTTCATCTACATAGCTCATAATACCACCTGAACCATAAAGAGGTATATTTCCCTTGTTTAGATGTTTATAATCTTTACCATATTTAACCGTAATTAAATCGGATAATATTCCAACCTCCCAACCCTCAGGAATTTCCTTTTCTAATTCTTGGTTGTACACCATTGCTCCGCCAGAGGATTTATAAGGTTTTCCTTCTTCATTAGGAAATTCAAAATCAACAAACCATTGCTTGTACAACGTTTGCGCAGTGGCTTCTAACTTCTCGCAAATCTGTTCGTTGACTTTTATTTTGTTTGCTACTGCTTGGTATTGGGCTACAATTTCGCGTTGTTTTTCGATGGATGGAATTCTAATTTCAATTGATTTTAATGCATCTAAACTTAATCCACCACGTACGTCTGCATCTGTATAAAACCAACATTGTCTATCAAATTCACTTCTACGAAACCAAAGCATTAAATATTCAGGAATTACATTTTCATCTGTAACTTCAAATACATCGTAAGCTGGAGAAACAATAAATGGATAATCAAATGTAGACATTGAAATTGGTAATCGTTTATCTCTTCCAACGTGCATTCTATTACATGCAAATTGATTCTTTACAACTACTTTATATTTTTTTAAATCCACTCCAATAGTGTTTGCTACAGAAGGCATAAAGTATTTATCAATATTAATTCCGTAAAGAATAGTTGCTATACCATCTACATTTTTATTGGAAATAAATTTGACAATATCTCCTAACTTTTTATAACTCATAGCCCAACGATTTAAACACGTTTGCTACTTCTTGTTTCAAGGTTTCTTCTTGCTGAAACAAGTCTTTCAATTCGGTTTGCAACGTTTGCATTTTCGTATCGTAATCAATGTTTTCGTCACGGTTTACAAACGCTATGTATTTACTTGGTACCAACGAATAATCTTTTTTACGGATTTCCTCTAAGGTTGCAGAGTAACAATATTCGGGTTCATTCGCATAAGTCGTTTCAAAATCTTTTTGTTGCCAGTTATGATAGGTTGCTGCTATCTGCTCAATTTCTTGTTCAGCAAACTGAATGAATTTCTTTTCAAACGGTTCCCCTTTTTGGCGTAAATCCATAAACAATACTTCACCTTCACGATTACGATAGTTTTTTACGCCATCATTTACTTCTACAGTGCGTTCTGTTTTATTGCGGTTCAAAATCCAAAGCGTTACCGAAATATCTGTAGAATAAAACATATTTTGAGGAAGAATTACAATCGCTTCTACCAAGTCGTTTTCTATAATTTGTTTACGGATTTTGTACTCTTCTCCACCACCCGAAAGTGCGCCATTAGCTAAGATAAAACCAGCTACTCCGTTTTGCGATAATTTAGAAATCATATTCAAAATCCACGCATAGTTGGCATTCGATTTTGGTGGCACTTCATAACCTGTCCAACGTGAATCATCGGTTAATTCATTTTCTGCTCGCCAATCTTTTAAATTAAACGGCGGATTCGCCATGATGTAATCGGCTTTCAATTCTTTGTGCTGATCGTCGGCAAAAGTATCGGCTGCTTTGTTGCCTAAATTGGCAGAAATACCACGAATGGCTAAGTTCATTTTAGCCAGTTTAAACGTGGTATTTGTTAATTCTTGTCCGTAAATCGAAATGTCCTTTTTGTTTCCTTGGTGTTTCTCAATAAACTTCAACGACTGCACAAACATACCACCCGAACCACAAGACGGGTCATAGATTTTTCCTTTGTACGGTTCAATCATTTCGGCAATCAAGTTTACAATCGACTTCGGCGTATAGAATTCACCTTTTCCTTTTCCTTCGGCAATGGCAAACTTGCTTAAGAAATATTCATACACACGCCCCACAATATCTTGCGATTCATCACGAAGCGTATCGATATTGTTGATGGTATCTAGTAAAGCCGAAAACTTAGATTGATCCAATCCTAATCTTGAGAAATAATTATCTGGCAACGCACCTTCTAACGATTTGTTGGTACGTTCTATCGTTTTAAGCGCAGTATCTACTTTAAGGGTAATATCTTCTTGTTTGGCGTTTTCGATAATGTATTCCCAACGCGATTCCTCTGGTAAATAGAATACATTTTCTGCCTGGTAAAATTCTGGTATTTCTAAGAAGGCTTCTTTACCTTCTGCTTTTAATTCTTCTCTGCGTTTGATGAATTTATCACTTGCAAATTTCAAGAAGATTAAACTCAATACCACGTGTTTATATTCTGACGGTTCTATCGAACCACGTAATTTATTTGCTGCATCCCAAAGGATTTCTTCTGTACTTTTTGTTTGGACTTTTTTAGCCATAAATGCTTATCAATTCTTTTTTGTAAATATACAAATACAATAACTGCAAATAAAGTCATAATAACGGATAACTATTTACGGTAAACCATATTTGTTAATGTTTTTCAAATATAATGAAGTATAGCGACAAAATAAGACGCTATGATAATAAACAACGAATAAAAAGGTAGAATAGGATAGAAGCTTTTGAAATAAAAAAGTATATTTATAAAAAAGATAATTTATGTGTCAAGTTTATGCTGATGTAGTATTTTGTACTTGTTCAGTTTTTGATTTAGATACCATTGAAAAACTAGATCATCATTGGATCTTATACCGTTATAATGAAAAATTAGACGTAGTAATTGTCGGCGAAATAATGTTTGATGATATGTTTAAAGAGTATAATTCAAATAATTTAGTTGAACTTGTGCTTAAAAAACTAAATAATAACACATTGTTTGATAAATCAATTGATTTTGTAGACAAAGATCGTTTATATGTTTCGATTGAATTGAATCAAGGTAACTTAAACTATGGTTTTGTATTTCAAGATAATAGTTGGTCAGAAATTGAATATGATTATTTTACTTGGGCAAGTTGTTATGAAGAAAAAAATGGAGGAGAGGTAAAGCTTTACGAATTATTATAAATTTATAAAATGAGCCGATTATTTATGCTAATCGGCTCATGTTTTTTAATAGTGTAATTTTTTTTCCTTTAGTAAAACCTTTTTCGCGAAAGAAATTGTATTTTCATTTTTAATGATTGAATAGTCAATTTCTCTTGATTCGAATTGATTAGTTAATGCTTTTAGAAAGTGAGCTCGTGCAGCAACCCAACCAGTATTACCCACCTCTTTATTGAAGGAGTTAATTAGTCGTTCCTTAACAAAAC
>NZ_DJDM01000052.1:0-10445 GCF_002431085.1 Empedobacter sp. UBA5924 | reverse complement strand
TTAACAAGGGGAAGATTACACTGTTACTAAAGAAATTGATGACTACGGAAAAGTTACTATCATTGTCACGCAAGAAATGATTGATGAAGCAAAATCGTATATCAAATCCAAAAATTATCCAAAACCAGTTTCTCCAGTAATGCATTACTTAAACTCATTTAATGTAAATATTTACAAAGACAAATTAAAACTTTCTGGGAAAACAGGTGAAGGTGCTAGTATTGTAACAAATACGAACGGAACGTTTTTAACTGTTGAAACTGCAAAATGGGCAAATGCTGTTGCTTACGAAACTTACAATGAAGAAGACGAATTAATTTCTGTTTCTGTTTTAGGTACAGGAGATGTTACGTTTAAAAATACATTTGTAGATTTCCCAGTCAATGCTAAAAAAGTATATGCTGTTGGTTTCGATGGCGCTAAAATACTAGTTTATCCAACTAATTTATCTACTAACGAAAGTATCAAATCTACGGATTTTAATATTGTTCCAAATCCAATCAAAAATGACTCAAACATTAAGATTACACTTAACAATTCAAAAGGACAATACAATTTAAGTGTAATTGACATCAATGGAAAAGTCATCACAAATTCGATTGGAAATATAGATGAATTGAATAAAACTATCAATTCAAAATTCAAATCATTACCAAAAGGTATCTATATTGTTACATTGAAAAATGAAACTTCAAATTACACGAAAAAGATTATTAAAGAATAGTTTAACACGTATAATTCATAAACAAAAAACTCCCGCAAATGCGGGAGTTTTTACTACTATATAAAAGATAATTATTTCGCTTTATACTTCGCGATTCCATCTTGTAACCATTTTAGGTAAACTTCTACATCAAGTTCAGCTTCTAAAGGTTTAGAAAAACGATTCAAATCTTTATCAACCAAAATATAATAAGGTTGAGCATTTGCATTGAAATGTTCAATCTCGAAAGAAGTCCATTTGTTACCAACTGTTTTCAAATTACGATCTAACGCTTTCGAAAATACTTTTTGATCTTCTGGTAATTCTTTTGCTTCGTCAACATATAACGAAACTAAAACAACATCTTCAGCCAAAATTTTCTTCACACGCTCATCGCTCCAAACACGTTCTTCAACTTTACGGCAATTTGCACACGCATGCCCTGTGAAATCTAACAACATTGGTTTTCCAACTTTCGTTGCGTAAGCTGCTGCTTGATCAAAATCTTTGAATGCAGGAATTCCATGAGGTCCAGCAACCATATTTGGATCATCAAATTTAGCTGTTGCTTGTCCACCTCCTACACCTTCGTGGAAACCTCGTGGCGCTTCAGAATAGGTCATTGGAGGTGTTAAACCACTTAATAGTTTTAATGGTCCACCCCATAAACCTGGAATCATGTAAATCGCAAATGATATCGAAACCAATGCAAATAACATTCTCGGAACACCAATTGTTTGCACAGGTGAGTCTAATTCTAATCTAAATTTACCTAAAAGATATAATCCTAAGAAGATAAAAATTGCAATCCAAAATGCTAAGAAAATTTCTCTTGGTAACCAATTCATTTGCCAAACTAAATCTGCGTTTGATAAGAACTTCAAGGCAAAAGCTAATTCAATAAATCCTAAAGAAACTTTGATTGTATTTAACCATCCACCAGATTTTGGCATTGAATTTAACCAACCAGGGAACATCGCAAACAATGTAAATGGAATCGCTAATGCTAAAGAGAAGCCAAACATTCCTACGATTAATGAATAATAGTTTCCTCCTTGCGTCGCTTGAACTAATAACGAACCAATAATTGGTCCTGTACAAGAGAAAGACACTAATGCT
This sequence comes from Empedobacter sp. UBA5924, assembly GCF_002431085.1. Classification (NCBI taxonomy): domain Bacteria; kingdom Pseudomonadati; phylum Bacteroidota; class Flavobacteriia; order Flavobacteriales; family Weeksellaceae; genus Empedobacter; species Empedobacter sp. UBA5924. Next base: position 8,623 of record NZ_DJDM01000052.1, on the reverse strand, counting down.
AATGTGAATGCCATAAAGAAGATTCCAATTAATCCGCCTTTATCAGCACCTTTATCAGCTGCATTTACCCATTTACTTGGTAATGTCAATTCGAAAGCTCCAAAAAATGAAATAGCAAATACAATGAAAATTGCAAAGAATGCTAAATTCACCCACGGATTTGTTGACATTTCATTTAGGACTGATGGTCCAAAAATAACTGTCGCCAATAAACCTAATGCAACATAAATAACAATGATTGATAATCCATAAATAAAGGCTTTTCCAACTCCTTCTCCTTTCGATTTACTTTGTTTTGTAAACATACTTACTGTCAAAGGAATCATTGGGAAAATACAAGGCATTAATAGCGCTGCTAATCCTCCTAAAAATCCTAAAGAAAAGATTTTCAATAAACCATTATCTTTCTTTTCGTTATCTGCTAATAAAGAATCATCAACTTTTTTGATTGTATCTTGTGTTGCTACAACAACAGCTGTAGAATCTTCTTGAACAGAATCCTGCGTAATTTCATTTACTGCAACAGTATCTTTTGCTTCTGTAGCATCTGCTGGCTTTGCCTCTTCTTTCGTCTCTTCAACTTTTGCGGAAGGCGTTAATTTTATCGTTCCGCTTGTTTCATCTGGTGGCAAACAACGTTCGGCATCACACATTTGAAATTCTATTGTGTACGATACATTTACAGGTTTATCACCCGAAACTTTCACTTTTTGAACAAATTTTACTTGATTTTCGTAATATTTTTCATCTTGTTCAAAAATTTGGCTGTATTTATCTATACGTTTTCCAACTTCGCGCGTACCTCCAATCAATTTTGCATTTGCAGCTGGTTTAAATGATGCACTTGCTGGAATTCCAATTCCTCCATCAGGATGTTTCATTGAATAAAGGTGCCAACCTCTATCAATTTTTCCTGTTACCTCGATTTCAAACTCATTCTGTCCAACCTCCTTCACCGAACTCGACCATTTTGCAGGACTAAATAACTGTGCGTTGACTAAAATTGGAAACAAAAAAAGTATCCAAAGTTTCTTTAACATACTGTAATGTTTAAAAAGTTTTTACTTGTTTCTGTCGTTTTGAAACGTTCATCCAAACGATGATTTACCACCCAAATAATTTGATCTTTTTGGTCACAAAGCAACCAAACCTTCTCTTTTTCTAACTTAGAAAGTTTCAAATCTTTCATAAACTTACTCAACAATTTTTTTTGACCTTTCATTCCAATTGGATAAAAGAAATCTCCCTCTTTCACTTTTCTAAGTTTAAGCGGAAACAAAATTGATGTAAAGTCTACTATTTCAGTAGCGTTTTCGTGTGGATTTATCGATTTCACGAACTTCAAATTTAACGAATTGATTTCAATTAACTCATCAAAAATCGTTAATTCATCTTCATTTTCTTCTTCTATTTTTTGCAACAACAAATTTTCTCGATTTTTAATTAATCGATAAGTTGCTGATTTTATTTCACTTCCCGTTTCTGCATCCAAAAATTTTAAAATTTCTTTGCTCGACGAAAATCCATATTTTTCGAACAAATAATGTAAAAATGTTTCTAATGGTTGAAGTTTTTTTAATGCTGAAATTTCAATTTCAATCGGATTATCTCCTGAGAATAAATCACTTCTAACTTCTCCAACTTTATTTTGTACAATTTGATAATTATCATTGATATGATTTAAACTTGACAAAAAATTCTCATCAAATTGCGGATGAAGCTCTTTTAGAATTGGTGTAATGTGATGACGAATCTTATTTCTAGTATAATCATCCGTCGCATTCGTATAATCTTCTCGCCAATTTATTTCATTTGATTTTGCATATTCCAACAAATCATTTTTTGTAAAATTTAAAAGTGGACGAAAGATTTTTCCATTATCAATTTGCATTCCAACCAAACCTTTCAAACCTGTTCCACGAGAAAGATTAATCAAAAAAGTTTCAATATTATCATCCAAATGATGAGCTGTCACCAAAACATCCAAACAATTTTGTTGTTGAACTTGCTCAAACCACTCATAACGCAAATTTCGGCAAGCCATTTCTACCGAATAATTTCCTACTTTCTGATAAGCCGCAACATCAAAACGAGTCGAATGAAACGGTATATTATATTTTCCACAATATTCTCTCACAAACAATTCATCGCCATTTGCGTCTTCTTCACGCAACTGAAAATTACAATGTGCCACCTGAAAATTTGCAGCTGTTTGACGGAATAAATCTAACAAAACCATACTATCAATCCCTCCACTAATCGCCAATAAATAACGATGCGTAGAAAAAGAACGTTGTTCTAAAAGTTCTTTAAACTCTTGTTGTATAGATCTATTTTTCATGAAATACAAATGTTCGAAATTAGGAAGAATTCTCGAAAAAGAGTTATACTTTTTTTCTTCATTCTTATAAAATTTTACAATAAAAAAGCCTGAAAAACTCAGGCTAAAGATTTATTTTAAACTTTCTAAAGATTTATTTTCAAGAATTTCTAAAGTCGAATCTCTCAATTCAACCATCACCTTATTCAATGTACAAATGCCTTCGTTAGGGCAATCATCACATTTTTCGTAGTAATTTTTACTTACACAAGGTAAAAGCGCGATTGGTCCTTCTAAAACACGAATCAAAGATGCTAAACTAATATCTTTCGCATCACGTGCCAAATAATATCCACCACCTTTTCCTTGTTTCGAATTGACAAAGCCTAACTTTTTTAAATCCAATAAAATAGCCTCCAAGAATTTTTTCGGAATAACTTCTGTTTCAGAAATTTGTCCGATTAAAACTGGTTTGTTACTTTCTTGTCTGGCCAAATGAGCCATTGCTTTTAGTCCGTATTTTGTCTTTTTTGATAACAATTCTATAAGATTTAACTACAAAAATAACGTTGATTGTTGTATAAAACAAATATAAAATTAAATCGTTGAACCGAGATTTAAAAATATTTCATCAAAAAATCAATTACCTTTTGAGTTGTAGAATTATAGGGATAATTGAGAAATTTTGAAGGTGATAAAAACCAATTGACTTTTAAAATCGGTTTCATATGTGAAAAACTCTTTCTAAATATATTTTTCGCTAATAAACAGTAAGATGACGAATATTTGCTTTATTCTTACATTGCTTATCATAAATCTCATCTATTTTCGTTTTAAAATCTGGCACATGAAAAATTTTGAACGTTAATTTAACACTATTTTAAGTATTTTTAATCCCAAAAAGCAACAAATGAAAAATAATCTTACTTTGATTGACAAATTAAATCACATCAAAAATTTATTTATTATTGGTAAAAGTGATGGTAATTTGAATGAAAAAGAGATTCAAATTATCTCTGATATTGCCAAATTTCATGAGCTTTCTGCCAAAGATATAAGTTATATTTTGAACGAGAACACGAAGTTTGATTTTACGTTGCCAAAAACCTTTACTGATCGACTTTCTTTGTTGTACGACGCTGTTTTGTTAATGGTTGTTGATTTGAATATTCATCAAAATGAAAAAGCAATTTGTATTGATTTAGCTAAAAAATTTGAATTTAATCCTCAAATTATTGATGAATTAATCGAAGATATTTTGAGTTATATTTTAGAAGGAAAAGAATGCGATGAAGTGATGGAATATTTGCTTAAATACTCGCATCCAAAGCAAAATTTGAATTAAATTTTTATTGAAAAAGTTGATAAATCGTTAACAAAGAAATCACACTCGTCACTCCTCCTATTACATAGTTGATATTCTTTAAAATAAACGAATCTTCTTCTGATTTTGAATTAAAAAATTTCAGATACAGACCAAAAATAATCATCGAACCAATAACGACTCCTAAAGCAAAAACTGAGCTATTTGGTTGTCCAAAAACATTAACATTATACGAAATCAACGTTGCGCTTAAAAATACATAAAAAGGTATTGGAAAAACATTTATGGCAGATAACAATAACCCATAGATGAATTTATTTTTCTGTTTTACATTACCTTGTTGTTTTAGCTTTTTATTCTTATTTTTTTGATCTTGTTTCTTTGCAAAAAAGAGAAAATAAATCGTAATAATTACAAAAACAGCTAATCCAACTTCCCTAAAAATTTTAGTAACTTCTTCATTAAAATCAATAAATTTTGCCAGAAAAATTGCCAAATAAACCTGAATTGCAATCGTAATCGCTGTTCCAGACATAAAACTATATGCACTTTTAGTTCCTTCTTGTTTCCCAATTTTTACCACCGTCATATTCAACAATCCAGGAATGGATGATCCAATAAAAGCTGTGAAAACTCCGATTAAAAGTAGTTCTAAATACTGCATTAATTCTTTTTAAAAAGGTTTGCAAATTTAGACAAACTTGTTGGAGAAACCTATTGAAGTAATATGAATCATTTAAAAAAATATTACTTAAACATCCATATTAACGCTGATTTTATTGAAGAATTGAAAATTGTGAAATGATTTTGCGAAGGATCATGTAAATAATTCCAATTTGATTTCAAGTTATCTTTTTCGCGTAATTTTTCTACAAATTGATCTGTAAACTTTGAAATTGAAATAGTTTTAGAACTTGAAATCCAAATCTTTTTATTTTCTAATAGATTAAAATCAAATTTTTTACAATAAGAGTCAAACAATTCGTGGTTATTCCACCAAAGCGAAGGATCAATTGCGATATAAGAATCAAAATAATGCGAAAAATAAAACAATATATCCATTACCAATAATCCGCCTAAAGACTCACCAACAATAGTTTTCGAATTATTTGTATAGTAATTTTTCGAAATATAAGGAAGTAATTCTAATACAATAAATTTCTCAAAATATTCTGCATTTCCATATTCTGGAACCCATTTTTTATCTTTTGCAATGTATGTATTTCTTGTAAAATCTAAATTTCGATTAATATTTTCAATTCCTACAATCATCAATGGTTGAATATGATTTGATATAATTAACTCATCAATTAGTTTTGATATTTGCTTAAATTTTTCATTAATTCCGCCATCTAATAAATACAAAACAGGCAAACTTTCATTTATAAAACGCTCTGGTATCCAAACAAAAATATTTCTTTCTTGGTTTAAAAAATCAGAATACAACTTTTTCTTTTTGTAATTTAATTCGCTTGACATTTATACTTTTTTGAGGCTTTATTAAAGTTAATCGAAAAAAATCAATAAAAAAACCACTCCAAAATTTGGAGTGGTTTTTCATATATTTTAAAAATTAAATTAAAATTACAAAGCTTGTAACTGCTCTTCAATTTGAGCAATTTTAGATAATGCATCAGCCTCTTTTTTACGTTCTGCATTAATCACTTGTTCTGGCGCACCAGCAACAAATTTTTCGTTTGATAATTTTTTACGAACCGAGTTTAAGAAACCTTGGTTGTAATCCAACTCTTTTTGTAATTTCTCACGCTCAGCTTCAATATCGATATTATCAGACATCGGAACCATAAATTCTAACGTACCAACACGGAAAGCAAAACCTTTTTCTGGTTTATCACCTGTATTGAAATTAGAAACATTTCCTAATTTAGAGAACACATCTACATAAATTTCATTCGCAGCTTGAGCATCAGCAAAAACTTCTAATGCTTCTTTTGGTGACATTCCTTTTTCTGAACGTAATCCACGAATAGCAGTTGTTGCTTCTTTTGTATTTTCAAAATTCTTGATAATCTCTTCATTGAAAGATGTTACTTCAGGATATTTAGAAATAATTAAGGCTTCGTTTTCTGTTCTTTCAGCAATTAAATGCCAAATTTCTTCTGTTAAGAAAGGCATAAATGGATGTAAAACTTTCAATACATTTTCTAAATAAGAAATTGTTGCTGCATAAGTTTTTGCATCAATTGGCTCACCAAAAGTAGGTTTAATTGCTTCTAAGTACCAAGAACAGAAATCATCCCAAATCAATTTATAAATTGCCATCAATGAATCAGATAAACGATATTGATCGTAATTATGTTCGATATCTGCTAATGCTTGTTGGAATTTATTTTCGAACCATTCAACCGCTTTTGTTTGAGCAGAAGTTTGTTCTAAATCTTCTTTCACTTCCCAACCTTTTATTAGACGGAAAGCATTCCAAATTTTATTCGCAAAATTACGTCCTTGTAGACACAAATCAACATCGAAAGGTAAATCGTTCCCAGCAGGCGCTGTTAGCAACATTCCCATACGCGTAGCATCTGCACCATATTCGTTCATCAATTCGATTGGATCTGGTGAATTCCCTAACGATTTTGACATTTTACGCCCTTGTTTATCACGAACAATTCCTGTGAAATATACATTTTCGAAAGGTAATTCGTTACGATACTCATATCCAGCCACAATCATACGCGCAACCCAAAAGAAAATAATATCTGGACCAGTTACTAAATCTTGTGTTGGATAATAATAATTGATTTCTTCATTTTCTGGCTCATTGATTCCGTTGAAAACAGAAATTGGCCATAACCAAGAAGAAAACCAAGTATCTAACGCATCTTCGTCTTGACGTAAATCTTCGATTATTAATGTAACATTTCCTGTTTTTTCCTGTGCTAATGGTAAAGCTTCTTCTTTTGTTAGAGCAACAACGAAATCTTCGTTTCCATCACCATAGAAAAATGCAGGAATTTGGTGTCCCCACCATAATTGACGAGAAATGTTCCAATCTGTTACATTTTCCATCCAATTACGATATGTATTTTTAAATTTCGCAGGATGAAATTTAATCGTATCATTCATTACATTTTCTAAAGCTGGTTTAGCTAAATCTGTCATTTTCAAGAACCATTGATTTGAAATTTTAGGCTCAATCACCGCTCCTGTTCTTTCAGATGTACCAACTTTATTATTATAATTTTCTACTTTTTCAAGTAAACCTTTTTCTTCTAATTCTTTCTCGATTTCTTTACGCGCTTTGAAACGATCTAATCCAGCATAATTTAATCCTAAATCATTTAATTTCGCATCATCCGTAAAAATATCAATAAAATCTAAATTATGTTTTTTACCTAATTCGTAATCGTTCACATCGTGTGCAGGCGTAACTTTAAGACATCCTGTACCAAATTCGATGTCAACATATTCGTCTTCGATAATATTTACTTTACGACCAACGATTGGAACAATAACTTGTTTTCCTTTCAACCATTCATATCGCTCGTCATTTGGATTGATACAAACTGCAGAGTCACCAAAAATTGTTTCAGGACGAGTTGTCGCCACAACAATATATTGATCAGTTCCGTCAACTTGATATTTTAAATGATATAATTTTCCATTTTTATCAACATGAATAACTTCTTCGTCAGAAATATTTGTCTTTGCTTCCGGATCCCAATTTACCATACGGTATCCACGGTAAATTAATCCTTTGTTATATAAATCAACAAAAACACGTTGAACAGATTCAGATAAATCTGGATCCATCGTAAATTTCGTACGATCCCAATCGCAAGAAGCTCCTAACTTTTTTAATTGGTCTAAAATAATTCCACCATGTTTATGCGTCCAATCCCAAGCGTGATTTAAAAATTCTTCACGACCGATATCAAATTTAGAAACACCTTCCTCTTTTAACTTCGCAACAACTTTCGCTTCAGTAGCAATTGAAGCATGGTCTGTACCTGGTACCCAACAAGCGTTAAATCCACGCATACGCGCACGACGAATTAAAACGTCCTGAATCGTATTATTTAACATATGTCCCATGTGCAAGACACCTGTTACATTTGGTGGTGGAATGACGATTGTGTAAGCTTTTCTTTCATCTGGAGTAGATTTAAAATACTTCTTCTCCATCCAGTATTCATACCATTTTCCTTCAACTTCCGTTGGCGTATATTTAGATGCGATTTCCATTATTTATATATGACTTAAAATAAATTTGGGCAAATTTACACAATCTGCCCAACATTTCTAAGATATTATATAATTTCTTTATTTATTCAATAAATCAATAAGTTTAATTAAATCTTGTTCTTTTTTTATGCTAAGTTTATTTGTACTTACAATTTGATTTACGTCTTTATCTGTAAAATCTTTAAATTTTTTAGTTGAATTTGGAACATTATACATTTTATCACTATAACCAATCAATAATTTCTCTTGTTTAAAATAATTTCTCTTATTAGAAGCATTTAAACCACCAGCACCAAGACCATCTACTCCATCATTAGATAATTTTCTATAAAGTACAATTTTTCGATCTAAAGGTGATAATACTTGTAAATATCTTGATGTTAATGTACCCCCATCAATATAACTTACATACTTAAGAATTTTACCATCATCGAATCTAATAGTCTGGTTTGATAATTTATTCATTTTATATAAATATCCATCTCTTAAAAACTCTAAATCGTCTAGTAATGCATTATATCTAAAATTCTCCTTTTCTTTGAAACCATCTATACTTGCAGGAAGAAAATTAACATTAAAATATTCATCTTTACTAGTAACTCCTTCTGTATATTTCTGTTGTTTTACTTCTGCAACAATAGTTTGTAGATTATATTCATTAACAGTAGCTGTAGAAGACATTTGTGCATTAGTAAAATTGTAAACTAGAAGCATTATTGTAACAATTATTCTTTTCATATTAATATATATTAAACCCGTTGTGCATTTTGATT
>NZ_DJDM01000055.1:0-65079 GCF_002431085.1 Empedobacter sp. UBA5924 | reverse complement strand
TTCAGCTTCTTATTATCGTCAGTCAGAGTGGCGTTTACAAAACGTTGTATCGAAGACTTAGACGATAAATAACGAATGACAAAATCCATTGTTAAAAGTGAATTTGAATTTAGAAAAAGAATAAAGAACTGGCATTAAAACTCTCACGTTAAGAAAATATTTAAATGTAACGTTAAAAAGGTTTTAGCCCGTAGGTTTTTTAAAATCTTTAGTGGAATGAGAATATTTTTAGTAGAGAGGTTTACAGCCTTGACTTGCTTGTGCTGAGCCTGCCGAAGTATTGGTTACTTTTTAGTCAAGTAAAAAGTGACATTAATGAAAAGGAATACCTGAGCCACACCGTGGCTCCTCCTCTTAATTTCAAATGTTTTTGTGTCAAGACAAAAATGAAAGAAGGATAGTGATTTAAAACATTCAATGGCTGAAACTTATTTTGACCGTTGAAAATTAAAGACAAGAGCTTTTCGTTAGTTTTTTTGGATGAGCTTCCCCGGAGGGCATATGAATACCGATAATTAAAATAGATAAGCTATGAATAAAAAAGTGATAAAAAGAGATTCTTCGATAGGCTATTAGATTAGCAACTTTAAATAAGTAGTATTAAATTAGATATAACTGAAGAACCAAAGGAAATGAGGTGAACTAGTTCGAGAATCAAATTAATGATTTATCCTGAGCATTAGTCCTCAATTCCTCTGGGTTCATGTACCATTTAGAATGTTAAGTATAAAGACTTATTAATAGCGATAGTACGAACCCTATTGGTCCTCAGTATTTATTTCCTTAATTATAAAAGTATGAAAAAGTTGTTTATTGGACTCGATGTTTCGAAAGATGTTTTTGATTTTTGTGCACTTAATGATTTAGGTGAACAAGAATCTTCTAAAAAAGTATTTCAAAATTCAAAGCAAGGAATAGATCAATTTTGTAAATCATTGAAAAAATGGAATGATTCTGATATTTTGATATGCTTAGAGCATACAGGTCATTATGGCTATTTATTGAGTTATGAATTAGCAAAAAGAAATTTGAAATATGCTTTAATCAATCCTCTAGAAATAAAAAATTCTATAGGGATGACCAGAGGAAAAAATGATGCGATTGACGCCTATCGTATTGCTTATTACGCATTGACACATTATCGCAAAATTAAACCTCATGTTTTACCTATTGAAGATCTTCAAAAGTTAAAGGCACTAATGGGAATCCGTGATGGATATGTAAAAATAATCGTGCAGTTAAAAAACAGTCTTAAAGCCCTTGAGATTATCAATGAGTCGGTAAACATAAAGTCACAAATAAATGACCATAAACTTTTGATTAAGAGATTTGAAAAATCAATTGATAAGGTGGAAAAGCAAATGATGGAGATCATTAACAAAAATGAGGATATAAAAAAGGCCTTTACTAAGATAAATACAGTAATAGGTGTTGGGATGCTAACTGCGATAAAATGCATCATTGAAACTGATAACTTCACCAAATTTAAAGATGGTCGTAAGTTTAGTTGTCATTGTGGCTTAGCTCCATTTGAATATCAGTCAGGAAGTAGTGTCAGAGGAAGGACAAGAACAAGTTCTCTCAACAATAAAGGATTAAAATCAATCCTTTTTAAAGCTGCTGCCACTGCTATACAACATGACCCACAACTAAAAGGATATTACCTAAGAAAACTAGATCAAGGCAAGCATAAATTATCTGTTTTGAATGCTGTAGCTAACAAAATTGTACTAAGAATATTTGCTGTTGTTAAAAGAGAGGAACCTTTTGTAAAATTAATTGCTTAAATAGTTGGTTTTATCTTAGAATGCTCAGAATGACAAAATCCATCACGAAAGAGAACGAAGAAATTAATAAGAAAAAACAAACAAACCTTATTTCAAAATTTTAATTTTGCTTACCACATTACCACATTACCACATTACCACATTACCACATTACCACATTACCACATTACCACATTACCACATTACCACATTACCACATTACCACATACTCCCAACATCAAGGCAAGATGAAGGCAAGATGAAGGCAACATAGTGGCAGTAGAGTGGCAATAAAGTTGAGGTAATAAAAAAGAGAAGTTTTACTTCTCTTTTTTATTCATCATTTAAGTTTCTTTGAAGTAATCGATTAGACTTATTTGTTCAAAGACATTCAAAACTAGAGATATTTATAGAACAACAAAGATTACAACAAGTACATTTTATAAAAAGAATGTATAATTTATAAATTATACACTTTTAAACGATTAAGTACTTAATAAACGATTTACGATATAAAATAAAGTATTTTAGTAGTAATCAATAAATCTATACCATGAAAAGAGTTGTAGTGTACACATACATACTCTTTCTACTTCCGCTTATAACAATGGCTAATCAAGTTGATTCCTTAGCCTCAAAAGATAATGCCTATCTAATAGAAAAATTGGATGAATTAGTACATGAAAAGCATCATCCAAATGCGATGATCTATGTGCAAGCGTATATAAGAAATGCTAAAAAAGAAAAGGATAAGCTAAATTTATTTTATGCTTATAAAGAAGGAATCTTTTTTTCAAGTCATTTAAATACTCAAATAGAATATGCAGATAGTGCGATAATTACTGCCCGGAAATTAAAAAACAAAGATTTAATAGCAACAGCTTTATTATCAAAAGGGCTAGCCTATTACAAAGCAAAAGATTATAGAGAGGCGTTACAAAATTATTTATATGCAGATCAGGAGTTAAAATATTCAAAAGACCAATATTTATTACATAAAGTAACATTTAATATGGCAATGATAAAAATCAAATTAAATCAATGTAACCAAGCAGAAGAATTGTTGCTGAAATGTAAAAACTTTTTTCAATCAAAACCAGAGAACAAAGATTACCAAGCCTATTTATTAAATACAATATATCAATTAGCATCTCTCCATCAAGAAGTTGGTAACAAAGCAAAAGCGAAAGAATTGAATCAATTAGGATTAAATAAAAGCAAACTTGAAAATAACGAATTTTTCCATAGATACTTTACGATAAATAAAGCAATTGATGAGTTTTTAAATGATCAATTTGTGACGTCTATTCAATTATTATCAACTAAAGAAGATATTTTAATAAAAACGAATGATTTTAATACACTAACCAAAATTTATTACTACAAAGCAAAGGCATTTGATAAATTGAATAATCAACAACATAAAATAATATATTTTAACAAAATAGATAGTATTTTCAATGAATACAACTTCTTAGAAATTAAATATAGACCGATATACGAAAACATTTTAGAGGAAACATTGGTAGCTTCTGATACGAACAGACAACTATATGTAATCAATCAATTATTAAAAATGGATGAGTTAAATTATAAGCTAGATGCAGAAATGAGTCAAGTTGTATACAAAGAATATGACACAGTGCAATTGCTCAAATTAAAGGAAAAAATATTGAATAAGTCTCAAAAATTATATTACGTATTGGCAGCGTGTTTTACTGGAATAATAGTATTGATCGTAGGAATTGTAAAAACTAGAAATAAAAATAAACATTTAATCGAAAAGTACAATCTGTTTATTGAAGAATCTGCTCAATCAAGTTACACAGAACGGAGAATATCGATTAAAGATGAAGAGGATTTGAATAAAGAAGCATTTGAAAGTTTACTATTAAAATTTGAAGAATTTGAGCGGGACAGAGAATTTTTAAACCCTAATATAACAGTAGTAAGTTTGGCAAAATCATTTTCAACAAACACCACTTATTTATCAAAATGTGTCAATCAGTACAAAGGAATTAATTTTCCTTCTTACATCAATCGGTTGAGAATAAAATTTATTACTGATTTATTACAAGAACAACCACAATACCTTAATTATAGTGTAGGGGCATTAGGAGAAATAGCAGGTTATATGAATCCAAGACAATTTTCAAATGTTTTTTACAGTGAAACGGGCTTGCGTCCCTTAGATTTTATAAAAATTCAAAAACAAAAAAATAAAGAAAGTATATAATGGTTTATTAGTGTAATTTATTGACATACAAGGGCTAAAAAAGACTTAGCTATTGCTTTAAACAGATCGCTATTGCAACTTTACAAAACCATTGCGCAATGGAGATCAATGTTTAATTTAAAATTATAAAAAAATGGCGAAGCAAAAAGGCTTTTTAAAACTTAGAGGTTCAATCGGAGATTTAAACTTCTACAAATCAAAAGATGGTTATATGGTGAGAGAAAAAAGCTCTATAGACCGTAATACCATAATGAGTGATCCGCGATTTCAGCGTACCAGAGAAAATATGCAAGAATTTAAGAATGCAGGTACTGCTGGAAAAACACTACGAAACGCATTCAATGCGATCATAAAAAATGCAAAAGACAGCAAATTATCAAGTCGTCTCACAAAAGTAATGCATGGTATCCTAAAAGAAGATACTACAAATGCTCGTGGACAAAGAAATGTACACAAAGGAAATCAATTACTGATGAAAGGCTTTGATTTTAATGCAGGGGCATCATGGTTAAAAACGGTCTTAATTCCTGTACAAGTAGATATAGAACGTACTTCTGGTGAAACAAAATTTACATTAGAAGCATACAAACCCTTAGATGTGATAATAGCACCACAAGGAGCTACCAATTACCGATTTGTAGCAGCTTCTACAGAAATTGATTTTGAGAAGAACGAATACATTACCAAAACATCGTATACCGATTATTATCCATACGATGAGGTAGAAGTGAATGATGTAGAATTATTGAACAATCTTCCTCCAAATTCAGAACATACAATCGCTTTAGCAATTGGAATCGAATTCTACCAAGAGGTGAATACCGTTTTGTATCCATTAAAAAATGGAAGTTTTAATGCAGCACATTTAATCGAAATCAATTTACCATGATGACAATTGTAGTAGAACGAATGTATTATCCGAATGGTACAAATGGTAGCTTATTCATCAACGATAAGTTTATTTGTTATACGATCGAGTTACCATGGAAGGAGAACGAACCCCGCAATTCATGTATACCAGAAGGATGTTATGCAATCCAAAAGAGAAGCTCACCAAAATTTGGTCAACATTTTCTGATTACAAATGTACCCAATCGTTCATTGATTTTGATTCATCCTGCCAATCATGCAAAAACTGAATTACAAGGATGTATAGCTCCAGTAACCATATTAACAGGTGAAGGGAGAGGAGAGTTATCAAGAAAAGCATTTACAAAACTTAAAACTCTAGTAAATGATAAACTTGATCGTGATCAAAAAGTAAGTTTAAGGATTAAAAGTAAACAACATGACAATTATTAATCGCTTTACAGCACCTACACCTAAATTATTCCAACAACTACGAAATATAGGATTAACCTTAGCTGCAATTGGAGGTGTATTAATTGCTGCTCCTATAGCATTACCAGCAACATTAGTGACGATAGGAGGTTATTTGACTGTAGCAGGAGGAGTAATATCAGCTGTCAGTCAATTGACGGTAAACGACAAAAACCAAAGTAATGATGATGAATAATAGTAATACATCGTTAATTGTTGGAACAATAGGAGGAACAATGACAAGTTTGGTAGCGACCATTCAATGGGAACAACTTGTTTATACGATTTGTATGGGAATAGTAGGAGCAATATGCAGTTATGGAACATCATACTTACTGCATAAGAAAAACAACCCTTACGACGAAGACTAAGTGTTTGATTACAAGTAAGATTTGGAAATCTTATTTTATTGATGTAAATTTTAACAACATTCATTTAAGTTTCATTGAGGTAATGCTAATTATTACAGAAATGAAAAATAACGAATTACAAAGAATGGTGATTTATCCGAAAGATGTATCAATTATTACGGGAAAGGGGTATAGGCAAAGTCTACGCTTACTCAATAGAGCAAAGCAGATAATCGGTAAAGAGAAAAAAGACTTCCTAACTTTTGACGAATTTTTGATTGCTTTTAAGATGAAATCGTAAAACCAAAAATGAAAAAGGTTCTCAATTTTTTAATTGAAAACCTTTTTCTATATAACATAATTTTTAATAAGTATTATTTCCCGATGCAAAACTTGCCAAATATCGTCCCTAATATATCTTGATCCACATCTATTTCACCTGTAATATGTCCCAAATATGTTAAAGCTTCACGGATATCCATTGCTAACAAATCCCCTGGAAGTCCCATGTCCATTCCTTGTTTGATCTTTCCAATTTGAGAAAGTGTGTTTTGTAATGCTTCTAAGTGACGAGAGTTCGTAACGATTGTGTCATCCTGATTTGTTCCTTTCAATTTGATTTGATGAATCAGATTTTCTTTCAATGCTTCGATATTATATTGATCTTTAGCTGAAATTTCTAAATGAACAACATCTTTAAACTCTTGTTTGATAGCATCAGAAATAGCTGATTCGTTATTGTTTACATCAATTTTATTGGCAACATTAAACAAGATTTTTCCTCTACGTTGCAAATCATCTAACTGATTCGCAATTTGATTATCAGCAGTTATATTGGCATCATACAAATAGATGATAATAGAAGCATTGTCTATTTTTTCGAATGTTTTTTCAATTCCAATCCGTTCTATCGTATCGCCAGCTTCTCGAATTCCAGCTGTATCAATAAAACGGAACCCAACACCGTCAATATAAATTGTTTCTTCAATGGTATCACGTGTTGTTCCTTCAATATCCGAAACAATAGCACGTTCTTCGTTTAATAATGCATTTAATAAAGTAGATTTTCCTGCATTTGGCGCACCAACAATAGCTACTGGTACTCCATTTTTGATAACATTTCCAAAAGCAAAAGAATCAGCTAAACGTTTTAAGATGGATTGTAATTTATTCAATAAATCATAAAATTGTGTACGATCTGCAAATTCAACATCTTCTTCAGAAAAATCCAATTCTAATTCCATCAAAGCTGCAAAATTGATCATTTGTTCTCTTAAATCTTTGATTTGATTAGAGAATCCTCCACGCATTTGTTTAATCGCAATTTCGTGCGAAGCCTTAGAATCCGAAGAAATAAGATCAGCAACAGCTTCTGCTTGTGTTAAATCCATTTTACCATTCCAAAAGGCTCTGAAAGTATATTCACCTGGATTGGCATTTCGAATGCCTATTTTATTTAAAAGTTCTAAAACTTTTTGCTGAATATAAATCGATCCATGTGTCGAAATTTCTACGACATCTTCACCTGTATATGAATGAGGATTTTTAAATATTGAGAATAATGCTTCGTCAACAATGGTATCTCCATCCATCACATAACCCAAATGTATGGTATGAGAAGAAGCGTCATTCAAAGATTTAGTTGAATTAAATTTTGATTGATAAATCTGAGCAACTTTAGAAATTGATTCTGGTCCAGAAATACGAATAACCGCTATAGCGCCCATTCCATTGGCAGTTGCCAATGCACAAATTGTATCGTTGTTTAGCATAAGGCAAATTTACAACATAATAAGTTGTTGGAAAATTATAATTTATATGATAATTTTTTAAAATGTAAAAATATTTACTGTTAATATATTAATACTTAAAAAGGGATGTTTTTTAACCTGAACTAATTACTGCTACATCTGATGCTATTGGGAAAGAATTTGAGGATCATGAAATTAAAATTTTTAGTCAAATGGTTTTAATCCTATGATTCTAAATTATCATCAACTTATAAAAAATTAGATTTTGATAGATAATTGGCACACTTTTAGTGTTTCTTTTAGAAATTGGAATTTATAATGTCATCAAAGAAAAATTATGCTACAAAAAGAGGTTTTGGAATTGGTAATTTTAGAATTAAAATTGTAGATGTACTTATTGTAATATCCGCTTTGATATTACTTGCAGTAGTATTTAAATAGACAAAAAAGCTTCTTTATATTAAGAAGCTTTTTTATTTATTTTAATTTGAATTATAACTTGCTCTCACTGTAATTTGAGCTGTCTTCTGACGTGATGTTGTATTAAATGATCCACCAGCAGAATACTCTTCATTATCATTTTTACCTGTAATCTGAAAAATACCCAAATCGGCTTGTTTCAATTTTCCTAAACTAGTGCCAGATTTTGTTGCAATATTTTCAGCGCGTTGTTTTGCATTTTCAGAAGCTTTTGCAATCAATTCAAGTTTTAAATCTTCTAATTTCGAGTAATAATAATTTGGATTAGATGAACTCAATTCGATGCCTTGGCTAATTAAAGTTGATATTTCCCGCGAAGCTTTCTCTATTTTATCCAATTCTTTCGATTCGATTGTTGCGTCTTGAGATAGATTATAACCAGTAAATTGACTAATCGAATTTCCGTTTGCATCTGTTCCGTACTGAAAATCTTTTGAAATATTTACCGCTTCAAAAACAATTTCTTTTGGATTGATTCCTTGCGAAATCAAAAAGTTTTTGACAACCGTTTGATCAGCTTTTAATTGATCCGAAGCAATGCGCAAATCATAATCTTTGCGACTAAAAGTTGCACGCCATTTGACTAAATCAGCATTAAAATCTTTCAAAGCATTTCCAGTAACATTGATCGATTCAGAACTTCTGAATTTGTATTTGTAAGCGTTTCCTAATATACATGTTGCAGCAATTAACCCAACGGCTAAAATAGATGCTACAATAACTGAAAATTTATTCATAGTAATTTGGTTTTCAGTAAATGTACAAAAAATACTAAAGATGTATTTCACTGAAAATAGTGAAATTAAGCAATCAAAATAGGAAATTCTTGATCGATGATAAAGATGATTAAATTACCTTCTGAATAATCAATTGTAACCACATCTTCATTGGCTTTGTTACGAGTTCCTATGCGAGAAAGTAAGTTCAAATCTTCGTTATTTAACGGATATTCCAAGCCTTTTGTGACAATGTTTTTACATTCAGGAAAGGGTAGGAGCGAAATTGTTCGTCCAAAATAGCCTTCTAACTTTGTTTGTTTTTCTGCGAAAAAATATTGACTATAATTATCGTAAAATAAAATATTGATTTGATCTTTGAAACGATAAGCCGCATTCAAATTTCCAATAAAATGATCTTGTTGACGACCACTTGCTCCAAAAACATCAACCTGTTCAAAACCTTTATCCAAAATGATTTGTAAGGCTTTTGTAAAATCTGTGTCATTTTGATCTGGAGTAGAAATAACTTCTGTTTCAGGAGGAAACTGACTGATTTCAAAAGAATCAAAATCGCCCGAAATAACATCGGGCGTTATATGTAATTTTTGTAAATAACGAAATGCACCATCTGTACAAAAAATCATATCATAATTTGATGTATCAGGCAGAATAGTTGGAACTTCGCCATTCAAAAATAAAAGTGCTTTTTTATTCACCTGGAATCCATTTTACTTCTTCGTGATTATTGTCTGTGGCAATTTTTCGCCCTAAAACGAACAGATAATCAGAAAGACGATTCAAGTATTTTTGTAATTCTGGACGGATTTCTTCTTCTTCAGCTAAACCAACTGTTAAGCGTTCTGCACGACGACAAATACAACGCGCAACATGTGCATGAGAAGCTGCTTGATTTCCACCTGGAAGAATAAAATGTGTCAATTGTTCTAATTGTCCTTCCAAATCATCAATCCATTCTTCCAATTGAACAATATCTTCTTCAGTAACGGTTTTCGGAATACGAGGTTTACCATTTGCCAAGTATAATTTATCGACTGGCGTTGCTAATTCAGCACCAAGATTGAATAAACCTTTTTGGATGATGATAATTTCTTCCTCTAATGCTGGATCAATTTCATATGAACGAATTAATCCTAAATAAGAATTTAATTCGTCAACTGTTCCGTAAGAATCAATCTTTAAACTATTTTTAGAGACACGTGTTCCTCCATATAAACCTGTTGTTCCTTTGTCTCCTGTTTTTGTATATACTTTCATGTGATTTCAACTTATAATTATCGAAGATAAGAAAATCTTAAATATTTTTTGGTAAAAGTGGTTTAGTAAAAAAGTGATATCCGATAGCTACGATAACTAAAATAACTGTGGTGATTATCCAAAGTATATTAAAACCATAATCGGTAGCAATGTGAGTTCCTAAAAATGGCGAAACAATAAAGGCAATTGCAGCTGTCATTCCGTTCAATCCCATATAAGCTCCTCGGTTATTTTTTTGCGAACGAAAAGCTGTTACCGTTGACATCAAAGGTAAAACAAGCATTTCTCCAATAGACATTAGTCCAATTGCTAAATATAACATACCTAATGTGTGACTAAATGTGAAGATAAAATAACTAATTGCTGTGACAAATGAACCGAAAACTAAAAGTTGTGTAACTGTAAATCTTTTTTCGGTATAATGGATCAACAACATCTCGAATACAACAATGATTATTCCACTGAATCCCATTAATAATCCAATTTCTGTTTGTGTTAAATGAACTACATCTTTGTAAAATAATGGAAGTGTATTCAGAATTTGGAAAAATGCAATAGAGAATAATACACAAAATAGATTAAACACTAAGAAAGGTGTATCGGTGTAAGCATTACGTTCTTTTTCGACCACTGTTTTTTCAGATACATTTTCTGTGGCAGCATTTCGTTCTTTTCGTCCATTGAAAAAGAAAAAGAATACAATTCCGGCAATTAAAGCGGCTCCTGCATTGCAATAGAATAATAAATCATACGAATAATTAGATAAAAAACCTCCCATTGATGGACCAATAGAGAAACCTAAATTAACCGCCATTCTATTCAACGAAAAAGCACGAGTGATATTTTCTTTTTTAGCATAACGTGTGATAGCAACTGAGTTTGCAGGACGAAACATTTCGCTAATAATACTCAAAACAAGCATAATAATAGCAAAAGATTCTACCGTTTTGAAATAAGGTAAAATCAAAAACATTGGAGCACTTAGAAATAAACTGATAGCTTGTACTTTAAAGTTTCCGATTTTATCTGTTATCCAACCTCCAAGCCAAGAACCAATTACAGAACCAACTCCAAAACAACTCAAGACTATTCCCGAGTTTTCCAAAGAAAATCCTAATTCGGAGATCATATAAATTCCTAAAAATGGTAAAACCATCGAACCCATTCGGTTCAACAACATTACGATGGCTAACATCCAAGATTCTTTCGAAAGTCCGCTGTAGGCGTCAATGTAAATTTTTAGAATTTTTTTCATCTCTCAATTTTCTTTTTAAATGCTACAAAGTTAAGTTCTTTTTTTACAAAAAATCGGTTATTTATCAAGGTTTCTGATATTCTTTGATTACTTTTGAAACCTCTTAAAAACAAATCTTACATCTATGTTGTTTTACAATTTCATTCTTAAGGTTTTAATTGTCATAAATGGGCTTGGAGCGGCATCAGGATTAGTGGTTGATAAACACCATGTTTACACGATTTCCGATGATAAAGCACATTTGTACGTTTACAATAAAAAGAAAAAAGAAGTGGATAAAGTTGATTTGAATCCAGAAGTAAAATCAAAACATATCACCAAAAAAGATAAACCAGATTTTGAAGCGATTACAAAATTTGACAATCATTTGTATATTCTTGGTTCGGGTTCTAAGGAAAATCGTTTCGATTTGATTTCATATAACATCAAAACTAAAGAGGTACAAAACGATAATTATAGTTTTCTTTTGGATGAATTTTTAAAAGTTTCGAATTTATCTAAAAAAGATTTTAACATCGAAGGAATTATTACAGATGGACATTGTACATATTTTTTCAACAGAGGAAATGGACCTGCTGGTGTAAATGGAATTTATAGAGTGGGAGGTAAGATAAATGATTTGAGAGGGAAAACAATTGATTTTTTTCCAATCACTTTGCCTAAAATCAACAATGAAACGACTACTTTTTCGGATGCTATTTTAGTAGATGGAAAAGTTTTGTTTACAGCAACAGTAGAATCTAAAAGTACAACTCAGTTTAATGGAGAAATAAAAGGTTCTATTATTGGTGAGTTAGATTTAGCTACAATGGAGGTTACGCGTTGGCAAAAAATTTCGGATGATAAGAAAATCGAAGGTTTAGCGTTGTATAAAGAATCTGGAAAGAATTATACCTTGTATTTGTGCGAAGATAATGATGATGACTCTAATAAAGCGTCAATTTATATCTACAAATACCAAAAGGAAATCTAATTTTTTTGAATAAAGAATTTCGAAATACGGACATCGATTTTCGATTTATTCTTAAAAAATTGTGAAAGTATTTTCAAGACTATTATATTTGTCCGTCAAAATTTATTTATCAATTAAACATTATGCGAGGAAGATGGCTCATTGCAGCATTTGCAATTATTTTAAGTCTCTTGTGTATCAGACAACTAAGTTATACTTGGTACACAACTAAAGTGGAGCATGAGGCGGCGCGCTTGGCGAGTAAGCCAGAAGACGAACCAAGAATTTTAGATAGCTTGGCTCAGCATCCTCTTGATTTGGGAATTATTAAGTACGATTATGGGTATGCCAAAAACAATGAAATCAATTTAGGATTAGATTTGAAAGGTGGTATCAACGTAATTTTACAAGTTTCTGAAAGAGATTTAATCGAGAATTTATCAGCGAAAAGTCAAAACCCTATGTTGGCAACGGCTTTGGATGCTACAGATAAAGCTCAAAAAACAAACGGTAACGTACCTTATGTCGAATTATTTTTTCAAGAATTTGATAAAATAAAAGGAGGAACAAAATACGCAGCTGCAGATTTGTTTGGAAACAAAAACAATGCAGATAAAATTGCGTACAATGCTTCTGACGATCAGGTAAAAGAAGTAATCCGTAAAGATATCGAAGCTAAAGTTGCAACAGCTTATGATGTAATTAGCTCTCGTATTAATCAATTTGGTGTTGTTGAGCCAGTAATTCAACGTTTAGGTGATAAAGGTGATGGACGTATCTTGGTAGAATTACCAGGTGTTTCTGACACTGACCGTGTAAAAAAATTATTACAATCTACAGCAAAATTAGAGTTTTGGCAAGTTGTTCGTCAAGATCCTACAGTTTTACAATATTTTTCTAGCGTTAATACAGAGAAATATAATGTAAAAAATGAGAAAGGAGAAACAATCAAAACTTTAGCAGAAGTTATGCAACCAGCTGGTTCTAACGCAAGTTTTGTTGTGAATGTAAAAGATACTGCTGTTGTAAACCGTGTGATGCAAGACAAAGGTTTTGTACCTGGATTACCAGCAAACATTAGAGGATACAAATACTCTTGGGCGAATAAGCCAATGAATTTAGGTAAACAAGCAAATGATAAATCTGCTCCTAAATTATTAGAGTTTTATGTCTTAAAAGGTAAAAATGGAACGCAAGAACCATTAATTGAAGGAGATAAAGTAGTTTCTGCTGCTGGTGAACGTAATCCTGGTTCTCTTACAAATGAGCCTGTTGTTACAATGCAAATGAACCAAGTTGGTGCACAAGAGTGGTCTCGTATTACAGACGAGTTGAAACCTGCAGGTCCTGGACAACCAGGTCAAGGTGTTGCAATTGTGTTAGACAATATGGTGTATTCTGCGCCAAACATCAGTAATCAAATTACAGGAGGTAATTCTGTTATTTCTGGAAACTTTACAATTGATGAAGCAAAAGATTTAGCAAACATTTTACAAGCAGGTTCTTTACCAGCTTCATCTAAGATCGTTTCTGCAGAGGTTGTTGGTCCATCATTAGGACAAGAAGCAATTAACAGTTCGTTAATCGCTTTCGGTTGTGCATTTGCATTGGTATTAATCTGGATGGTATTTTACTACAGCCGTGCAGGTATCTATGCTAACGTTGCTTTAATCATTAACTTATTATTCTTATTAGGATTCTTAGTATCGCTAAAAGCTACATTATCTTTACCAGGTATTGCCGGGATTATCTTGACATTGGTAACAGGAATGGACGCGAATATCTTGATTTACGAACGTGTAAAAGAAGAATTAAGAAAAGGAAAATCATTACGTCAAGCAGTAGATTTCGCTTATTCATGGAAAGGAGCTTTCTCTGCAATTATCGATGCCAACTCGACATCATTTATCACAGCATTAATTTTATTCTTCTTTGGTAAAGGTCCTGTTGTAGGTTTCGCAACAACGTTTATGATTGGTATTTTTACATCAACATTTACAGCGATTTTTATTACACGTTACTTTGTAGAAGGACGTTTAGTAAAAGGAAAATCTGTTCCTTTTTATACATCATTTACAGCGCACTGGTTACAAAACATTAAAGTTGACTTATTAAAAACAAGAAAAATCTCTTATGCGATTTCAATTGTTTTAACAGTAGTTGCTTTAATTTCTATTTTCACAAAAGGATTTGATATGGGTATCGAATTCCAAGGTGGACGTACATATACAGTTCGTTTTGATAAACATGTAGATCCTCAACAAATTTCTGAAAGTTTGGGTGATGTTTTCGTGTTAGATGGTGAAAAAATGATACCACAGGTGAAAACGTATGGTGGTCAAAATCAAGTAAAAATTACAACAGCATACAAGGCTGACGAAGATGGAACAAATGTAGATGATGAGATTAAAGACAAATTATATGCAGGTCTTAAATCTTATTTACCAGCGAATATGTCTGAAAAAGATTTCTCTGAAGATAATGCTACAATTGGTTTAATGTCTTCTGCAAAAGTAGGTCCTACAATTGCCGATGATACAACAAGAGCTTCTTACATAGCGGTTTCTTTAGCATTAGTTGCAATTTTCTTCTACTTAATCGTGATGTTCAAACGTTGGCAATTCTCATTATCAACTATCATTGCTTTAGCGCATGACGTGGTTATTGTGTTAGGAGTTTTCTCTTTATTCAAAGGAATTTTACCTTTCAACATGGAGATCGACCAAGCGTTTATCGCGGCGATTTTGACGGTAATTGGTTATTCGATGAATGACTCGATTATTATCTTGGATCGTATTCGTGAGAATTTAACAGTTGAGAAAAACCACAACTTGTACGATATTATTAATATTTCTACTTCAGAAACATTATCACGTACAATTAATACGTCTTTATCAACGTTCTTAATCGTATTAATCATTTTTGCATTTGGTGGAGAATCAATCAAAGGATTTATGTTTGCGAAATTAATCGGTATCGTAATTGGTACATTCTCGTCTATTTTCGTTGCATCTCCTTTATTGTACGACTTTACTAAAAAAGGTCAAATGAATAAATAAGATTCAAATTTTAAATAAATTTTAAGAAAGCCATCAAAGAAATTTGATGGCTTTTTTTCTTCTACTAAATTTAGATTTTATACATTTGTTTAGTGAATAGTTTAGTAATATACCCAGCGTTTTTAGACTTCCAGGAAGTCGTGATTATTATGGTGGTTGCTGTAGTGATTTTTGGACCAGATAAAATTCCAGAAATTGCTCGTGGTTTGGGAACTGCTGTGCGCAAATTAAAAGAAGCATCTGAAGATATCAAGCAAGAGATTATGAATCCTGTTCAGGATGTTGATCCTACAAAAGAGATTCAGAATACCATAAAAGAGTTAAATCCAATGAATGAAGTCAAAGATTCTTTTGCGAAAATTAATCCAATGGAAGATTTTCAGAAATCATTTGATGAAGTTCGTAATCCAGTAGATGAAATGCATCAAGCTATTCATCAAGACAATACAGTAAATGCAGCGTTGAAAGATGATGCACCAACTATGAAAGCTGTAGATCCTGTACAGGATTTGGAATTGGATGTGCAAGAAACAACAGAACCCGTTATAGAAAATGTGGTTGAGCCAATTGTGGAAGAACCTGCGGTTGTTGTAGAACCAAAATCTGTAGACGAAGCATTAGGTTTAGGCGGATCAGTAAGTAGGTAATGATACAAGATTATTTTGATTGGGACGTACAAATATTTTTGTATTTCAATAATTTAGGGAATGAAAAATGGGATTGGTTTTGGTTATTAGTAACCGATAAAAAAACATGGATTCCGTTGTATGTCATCTTTCTCATCTTACTTTATGTAAAACTTGGTTGGAAAAAAACCTTATTGGCTGGAGTTTGTATTGCACTGATGATAGCGTGTGCAGATCAATTTACAAATATCTTGAAAAATTCTTTTCAACGTTTTCGTCCATGTTACACCGAGTCGATTCAAGGATTATTTCGCCCGATAGATTGCGAGGGTAGAGGTAGATACGGTTTTACTTCGGCGCATGCATCTAATCATATGGCGATTGCAATTTTTATTGGAATACTTTTGAGACGCTATTACAAATGGTTACTTTATATCTTAATTGTTTGGGCGTTAATGGTTGCTTACAGTAGAGTTTATGTCGGGGTACATTTCACAGGAGATATATTTTTCGGAACACTAATCGGAATATTTTTCTCGATTCTTTTCTTGAAATTGTATTATTTCTTAGAAAAAAAATATTTGAAGAAGAATTAGATTCATAATAAATAAATACAAAAAAAGTCTATAACNNGTTATAGACTTTTTTTGTATTGTCAAACTGAATTTATTTCAGTTTCTCATCCTATTTGATAAAATAAAATTTTATTTATAACGATCTATTATTTTAGAAATATTCTTAGTTTCTTCATTAAATGTTTTCCAATCACAAACAGAATTTAGATTAATAGAATAAGTGCTATTATGATTGGACATACTAATATTTATTTTCCCCACATAGTCTGTGCAAAATATTTCATTTTCATATGGAGTTGTAACTATTTTATAAATATTCTCTTCCAATGCTTTTTTATCGTTCTTAGAAATTTTGAATGATTTTGTTGTGTAATCATTGATATTCTTCCATGTTATAAATTCTATTGAATCAGAGTAATCATAAATTCTTATAGATAAATTTCTATCATCAATTGACATCGTATTATACATATATTTTTTATTTACTTCTTTTTCTAACTTCTTTTCGCAAGAAATACTGAAAATCAATAAACTAAAAATGAACAATAAATTATATTTCATAAATAGCGATAATTATGTAAAATAGAAATCAGACTATTCCAAATTCTCGTCCAACATCTTTGTTTTTTTCTTTGATTTTTTAGCTTTCTTTTTGGCTAAAAATGTATTTAAATCATCATCAATTTCTGTAGAATCTTCATCACCCAAAAGATAACCCCAAGGTTTTAATTCAGTCACATTATCAAAAACAATTTTCATCAACGCAAGTATTGGAATCGATAATAGCATGCCCATAATTCCCCACGTCATTTCTCCAATTACTAATCCAATAATCACAATCAAAGAATTAATTTTTACTTTAGAACCTACAATTTTTGGCATCACTACATTTCCATCAATTGCATGAATTGCAATAAATGCAATTAAAACAAAGAACAATTTTGAAGCTGACATTGTGGCAAATGTGATTATTAGCGTTATAATTAATGAAATAACAATTCCTACATAGGGAACAACATTTAGAACACCAGTTAAAATAGCTAAAACAAATTTGTATTTAAGTCCAAGGATAGAAAATGCAATAAAAGATAAAATTGATACGACTAACATTTGTAAAAATAAGCCAATCAAATATTGTTTGACCATTTTTTGAATAGATGTAATGACGTTATAAACCTGGTCGTGTGTATTTGAATTGAATGCGTAATATAAGAATTTTACTAAATGACGACGATAAATCAACAAGAAAACAATGTATAAAAAAGTGAACAAGACTGTAACAGCCATCGATGAAACAATAGAAATTACTTTTTCGATTACAATTGTACTCGTTTCGATAGTCGTTTTGACATTCTTTGTCAAATATTCCATTTGCGCATGCGAATTAACACCAAAGGTATGGTGAATCCAATCTTGCAAATTCATAAATGCTTCTATGATTTGTTTCTGAAACGTAGGCCATTCATTTGCTATTTCAGCCATTTGTATAGCAATCAAATAGAAAATTCCTAAGATAAATGCTGCAAAAAGCAAGGTGGTAATGATACTTGAAATAACACGTGGAATGCGTAAATATCTTTCGAAAAATGAACAAACGGGTGCTAATAATATTGAAATTAAGAAGCCTAATATTAATGGAACTAAAATTCCTTTACCTATTATTGAAATAAATGTTAAACAAATGATTGACAATAATGTGCAAGTTAGTTTTAAATAAAAAGGCCATTTTCTAATGACTTCCATAATTATGAGTGTTTTATTTTGACAATTTTTTAGATAAGTTGTATAAATATAGTTTTATTTCTTAAGACTTTATTTGAATCTTACGTTTATTTTAATAAAAAAACCACGTTATAAAAACGTGGTTTTCAGAATATAGTGAAAAATATTATTTTTTCTTTGCATTTTTGCTTTCGTCAACGATAGTCATTTCATCAATCAAACGTTGCGCATTAGCATACTTGTCAACTACCCACAAAATATAACGAGAGTCCACCATAATATTACGACAAATCTCTGGATCATAATTTAAATCTGACATTGTTCCTTCCCAAACACGGTCAAAATTCAATCCGATTAATTCTCCTTTTGCATTCAATGCAGGAGAACCAGAATTACCACCAGTTGTATGGTTTGTTGCAATAAAGTTTACAGGTAATTTTCCGTTTTTATCGGCGTATTTTCCGTAATCTTTTTTATCGTATAAACTTAACATTTGTTTTGGTAAATCATACTCATAATCTCCCGGAATATATTTTTCCATTACACCTTCCATGTGCGTTACAGGTTCGTAATAAACCGCATCGCGAGGTTGGTAACCATCAACTTTTCCGTAAGTTACACGTAAAGTTGAATTTGCATCTGGGAAGATTTTCTTGTCTGTAAATACATCCATTTGCGCTTTCATATACGTACGCATCAACTTGTTGATTTTATCTTGATTCGCTAAATATGTAGGCGTTACTTTCGTTTGATTTGCATCTAAAATTAAACGAATTTGAGCAATTAAGGCATCTTCTTTTAAGGCTTTGATAAACTCAGCATCATTTTCAGCCAAAGTTTTGATATTTCCTAAAACAGATTGACCATTAATTTTTTTCGTTCCGTTGATTACCGAATTTCCTAAAGCTGTTTTGATATTTGCAGCAGTTGTAGTTGGTAATAAATTTTGAGGAACAACTTTGAAATAATTATCTGCTAAATCAGAAGAAATTGTTTTATCCAATTCTGGATTATAATCCTTGTGCATAGACGCAACTGTATTCAACGCTTTAGCTTTTGTTTCTGCGTAATTTTTTTGTCCAACCGCATTCAAAATATTGTTCAATGTTAACGCCATTCTGAATGTTTCTGAATTTGAGAAAAACGTTTCAGAATACATTGTGTACGCTAAATTGTAATCTTGATTTGCTTTATTAACTTGATTTAATTCAGAAATAATATTCGAATATTCACCTTTTAATTTCGGATTTTTCGCAATACGATTCATGAATTCTTGTTCATATTGTTGACGTTTTTCTACAGCTTTCGAACGGTTTAATCCTAAAACTTCGCCAATCCATTTTTTATGTGCATTCGAAATACGCGCTTGTTTAGACGCATAAGCGATACGAGTTGCATCGTCTTCACGCATTTTTTTATCAATATGAGATAATGCAATTGTACGCACATTGATACGCGCAGGATCAATTACATCTTTTATTTGCTGGATAGAAGAAGCTGGTAAATATTCGTCCGTCGTACCTGGGAAACCATATACAAACGTGAAATCGTCCTCACTAATTCCCGAAATATTAATTGGTAAGAAATGTTTTGGTTTGTACGGAACATTGTCTGGTGAATAATCTGCAGGTTTGTTGTTTTTATCTGCATAAATTCTAAACATCGAGAAATCTCCTGTATGACGTGGCCAAACCCAGTTGTCTGTATCATTTCCATATTTTCCAATTGCAGAAGGTGGCGCACCAACTAAACGAACATCTTTGTATGTTTCTGTCGTAAATTGGTAATATTTATTTCCTTTGTAAAAAGGTTTGATAAATACTGAACGATAAGCTTCTGTTTTAGTTTTTGCATTAAAATCTTCAATATTTTTCTTGATGATTTTGTTACGATCTTCCTCCGACATATTATCGTTAACACCAGCTAAAATTGCAGTAGTTACATCTTTAATGTCTACAATAAAAGTCGCTGTTAAACCTTCGTTTGGTAATTCGTCTTTCAACTCTTTAGCCCAAAAACCATCTGTTAAATAATCATTTTCTAAAGATGAATGTGCTTGGATTTCTCCATAACCACAGTGATGATTCGTTAATAATAAACCATTTGGAGAAATAACTTCAGAAGTACAACCGCCACCAAAGTGAGCAACTGCATTGTTGATACTTTTATCTCCTGTACTGAAAATGTCTTTTGATGAGATTTTCAATCCCATGTCTTTCATTTCCTTTTCATTCAATTCTGTCGGAATCCACATTCCACCACTTTGTTGTGCAAAAACGCTAAAGTTTGCAAACAAAGCCATTAAAATAGATCCTTTAACGAATAGTTTCTTCATTTTTATTTGATTATTTTATTCTACCGATTTCTTAGAATTCCAAAGATAAAGATTTTTATTCAATCGTTAATGAATTGCTTAAAACCATTATTATTAGTGAGGTTTTAAAGAATAATTTATTCATAAACTTCGATTTTATTAAGATCAATTGAACCAACAATATAGGTGATTAAAAGTGACTGAATGTTTTTATTTATTAAATTTTACCAATCATTTCTATTATTTCTAAAAAACTATTTTCTTTACTAAAACTTTTGATTTTTTCTATTACTTCAGGATAGTCTTTAAATAAAATATACAAATCCGCTTTCGCTTTTTCATATTTTTTGTCTTTCATTCTGATTTAATAAGGATAAGCAATAAGTTTATTGTTTAGATTATTTGCATCCTGAAAAATAAAGTTGAGATAATCTTCTCTAGTTCTACTAATTGGATTATACCCTGCTATAGTAATTAAGTAAATATTAAATTTTCCTTTAGAAACGACTTGCGCAAAAGATTCTTTAATTTTCGTAGTTTGTCCTATCAAAGCATAATTATCAGAGTAAACAACAAGATTTTTTAAAGAGACAAAACTCATTTTATCAATTGTAAAACCAATAATTTCATTCGGATTGTATTTTATCACTTTATCATCTTTCGTTTTTCTAAATTTTAAGTCACTATCATGACTTGGAGTCCATTTAAGCTCTCCATTTAATTCAGATAGATCATTTAATGTAACTTTTCCAGCAACAAAATCTTTGGCAAAAGAATATTCTTGAGCGTTTATAACAAGAGAACTAATCATTAGTGTGATTAATAGAATTGTTTTCATAAAAAATAAATTATTTATGAATTCGAAATTACTTTAAACAATTTATATATGCAATTTTGTTAGATGAAACGATTTAAAGAATAGCTAAGCTAAAATTAATTATTAACTGATTCTTTCGTAAATTTGACATTCGAAACACATTGTGAAATGAAACAAATTGTCGAATTCCAAGATTTAGGAATTAACAGAGATTACCAAGAAATTTGGGATTATCAAGAAAGTCTTTTAGCAGAAAATATAGCCGTAAAACAATATAACAGAGCGCAAGAAAAGGAGGGAAGTTCAGATTTTAAAAACACTAAAAATCATTTACTTTTTGTAGAACATCCGCATGTTTATACACTTGGAAAAAGTGGACATTTAGAAAATATGTTAGCTTCGAGTGATAAATTAAACGAAATAAATGCAACTTTTGTGAAAACGAATCGTGGTGGAGATATTACCTATCATGGACCGCAACAATTAGTTGGTTATCCTATTATGGATTTGGATAACTTCAAGCCAGATATTCATTTGTATATGCGCAATTTGGAGGAAGTGATTATCAAAACTATTGCCGAATATGGACTAAAAGGTGAGCGTTCTCAAGGAGAAACTGGCGTTTGGTTGGATGTAGGTCGACCTTTTGCTCGAAAAATTTGTGCAATGGGTGTTAAGGCTTCACGTTGGGTAACGATGCATGGTTTTGCACTAAATGTGAATACAGATTTGCGTTATTTTGAATACATCGTTCCATGTGGAATTCAGGATAAAGCTGTTGCTTCATTGGAAAGAGAACTTGGACATCAGGTAGATATGAACGAAGTGAAAGCGTTTACAAAAAAACATTTTGCAGAAGTTTTTGATGTAGAATTTAAATAAGATAATTCAAAAATATAATCTATTTTTAAAGACCGTTTTTACGGTCTTTTTTATTGCACAATGAGAAGCTTATTTATTCTATTTTTACTTGTTTCCACTTATAGCAAATCTCAATCGTTTGCGCCAATTATTTCGAATTATTCTAAAAGCGAATATTTGGGCGAATCGCCTATTTGGGATATTACAGAAAATAACAAGCAAGGAAAAGTATATTTTGCGAACAATAGAAATATCTTAGAATATGACGGTAATTTTTGGGAAAAATATTCGCCAAATAGCTTAACAATTATACGTTCTGTTTTTACAATGAATAATGTATTGTATTCAGGTGCATTAAATAATTTTGGATATTGGAAAACGATTGAAGGAAAGAAAGTTTACATTTCAATTTCAGATAAATTCAAAAGTTTTGAAGGATTAGAACAAGAAGAAATCTGGAAAATATTTTATCATAATCGTTCTATTTATTTTCAATCGTTCAATTATCTTTTTCAATTTGATGGTAAAACAGTTAAACGATACAAATTACCTGCGCTTTCTTCTTACGTTTATCTGGTGAAAGGTAAAATGTTAGTAGCGACTATTTCTAAAGGTATTTTCGAATTTAATAATGGACATTTTGAGCCGTTATTTGAAATTGAAAAAGGTAAATCAATTGTAATTCATGGAATAGAAAAATATGATAATGATTATTTAGTTGGTACATTAACAGAAGGAATTTTCAAGTACAACAAAACAGCTGGTTTACAAGAGTTCAATGTGGAATTCAATAAAATGCTAAAGAATTATTTAGTGTTAAAAATGATTCGATTAGAAGATAAATTAATCATTGGAACATCAAATAATGGGATTTATGTATATGATTTAAAAACTAATTCTTACAAAAATTACAATCAAAACTCTGGGTTAATCAGTAATACAATCCAAAATATAAGAATAGATTCTAAAGGAAATGCTTGGCTTGGAACGGACAAAGGTATTTCGAAAATAGAATTGAAAAACAAAACTCAACTTTTATATGATTACAATGGTCATTTAGGAAATGTTTTTTCGTTCGACTTTTATAAGGATAATATTTTGCTGGGAACAAATCATGGATTTTATAATTATTCAAATACTTCAAACCAAACAAATTCAGTTCTCGAAAAAGGTTTAATTTGGAATATAACAAATATTGATAATACAATTTATGTTTCGGATAGTTGGGGAACTTACATTTATTCAGGACTATTGAATAAGATTTCTTCTACAAATGGAGGTTTTAAATTGATCAAAAATGGAAATAAATTATATCAATCATCTTTTACGGGAATCAATGAATATATACAAGGTTCTCATAAAGAATCTACTAAAGTTTCTAGTTTAACTATTCCTATTATTGATTTTGTTATTGTCGAAAATAAAATTTTAGGAACTGGAAAAAATGGTGGTTTATATTTATTTGATCTTAAAAATAGAACAGGTAAGGAGATATTTTACCAACATAAAAAATTAGTTAATCCGCAAACTATTCTCGAAGATAACAAGGTTTTTGTACTGATTGACGATCAACATTTAGTCCGTTATGATATAAATAAAAATTTATTTTCTGATGAGAATTTAGATTCAAAATTAAAGAATATTAATCGAATTCGTTATTTAAAGGAGAATCGTTATTTAGTTGAAGCGGATAATATTCTGTATTATTCTAAAGTGGAACAGAATAAATTGATTCATTATTTAATTCCAAAAAAATTGTATGATGGAAAATTGGTTGATGACAATTTAACGGCTAAAATCAACGATCAGTTTTTATATATTAACCTCGAAAACGGATTATTGAAATATGATTTAAAATCTATACGTCGTGAATTACCAAAGATTAAAATTAAAGCAAAAATCAATCAAACGGTTTTGAATAATGAACCTAATATAGAGTATTCAAATAATTATATAGATTTTTATGTTTCAATTTTGAATGATGATTTTGCGAATTATCAATTATATTATCAATTAAATAACTCTAAAATTCAACCACTTAATCAGCCAATAATTAATTATAAACAATTAGAAAGTGGTTCATATCAATTGTCAATTTATGCTTTAAAAGATGGAAATTTTGTTGAGTTGAATCATTTTGATTTTCGGGTTAAAAAGATTTGGTATTTATCAAATTTGATGATATTATTTTATATTTTATTAATTGTTGGATCGATTTTGGCTATTTATAAGTATAACAGAATGAAGTTGAAACAAAGTTTCAGAATTAAACAAAAGCAATTTGAATATGAATTGAATTTGATGGAAATGAAACATCAACAAGAGTTGAAAGAATTGAATCATCATAAAGAAAAACAACATTTAGAAACTTCTTTACAAACAAAATCTACAGAATTGGCAGGACAAGCTTTGAAATTAGCTAATCAACGTGCTATGATCCTAGAAATTAATCAATTGTTTTCTCAATTGGAAATGAATGAAATCAATAAAAAGTTAAAAAAGAAATTTGAGAAAACGTTTTCGGAATATAGTTACAACAGAAATGAATGGCAAAATTTCGAATTAAATATTCAGGAAATTCACCAAGATTTTATTAAGAGATTAGCTGACAAGTATTCTAATTTAACTGCGAAAGACTTAAAACTGTGTGTATTCCTTCGAATGAATTTATCAACCAAAGAGATTGCTCCTTTAATGCACCTTAATTATCGATCAGTAGAACTACAACGATATAGATTACGCAAAAAAATGCAAATTCCTTCTGAAATAAACCTAAATAAGTATATGATTAATTTTTAAATATCGGAAAATAAATTACATCATAACTACATCATGTTGTAAATGTAATGATTTATAATTATTTGGTATTTAGTATTATATATTTTATTTTTTTAGAAAATTATTCTAACTAAAATTATTACTTGTTAATCAAGTGTTAAAACATTCTATTTTTGAAATAACCATTTATTGAAATAGAATGAAAAAATATTTTCTTCCATTATTTATTCTCGGGTCTTTCTGTGTAAATGCCCAAGTTACTAACGATTCTATACAGATAGGAGATCCTTTTGAAAGTGATTCTATTATACTAGATCAAGCCGTTGTGGTTGGATATGGTACTGTTAAGAAATCAGATCTTACATCAGCTGTTTCATCAGCTAATGCTAAAGACATTACGCAAATTGCAAGTACAACTGCCATGCAGTCTTTGCAGGGTAAATTAGCTGGTGTTAATATTATTAATACGGATACTCCAGGAGGTACACCAACTGTTTTGGTTCGTGGAATGGGTACAGCTTTGGGAGGTAAAGCTCCTTTGTATGTTGTGGATGGGTTAATTGTTCCAAATATTAATAATATTAATCCAAATGACATTGAAAAAATTGATGTTTTAAAAGATGCAGGATCTTCAGCTATTTATGGAGTTCGTGGTGCAAACGGTGTTGTTGTTGTAACAACTAAACGTGGTAAAACAGGAAAGATAAGAGTTAACTATGATTCATATATTGGAGTAAGAAATACTATGAATATGGTAGATATGGCTGATGCTAATCAGTACATAACTTATTTTAACGAGCAAAGAAAAGCAACAGGAGGTTCTTTGATTTCTACAAATCAACAATATAACACGAATTGGTTTGATGAAATGTTAACCACAGGACAGTTAGTTAGTAATAATGTTTCGTTGGCTGGTGCTGGAGAAAATATTAATTACATGTTCAGTATTAATAATTTCGAAGAGAAAGGAATTTTAGAAGGAAATAACTTCAAAAGAACAACTGTTCGTAGTAACAACGATTACAAATTGTTTGATGGAGTTTTAAAGATTAAACAAAACGTTAGCGCTACATTTTCTAGAGAAGTTCCTAAACCATATGGAGCATTTGATACAGCTTACCGTCAGTCACCATTAGTTCCTGTAAAATATGATAACGGAAGATGGGGTTTACCTATTTTTAATACAACTACAGGAGAAGTAACATACGTTGCAAAACCAGGAGAGGTGACAAGTAATTTGAACTCTCATGGTAATCCAATGTCTACTTTATTCTATGATAATCAAAAAGCTAATTCTACTACGCTTCAAGGAAATATTGAAGCTGAACTAAAATTAGCAAAAGGTTTAACTGTAACTTCTCGTGCTGGAGGAACAAAATATTGGTACAAATACAGAGAATTTAATCCAATTAAAGAAAGATGGATTGTAGGTAATCCAATTAGAACTGCTGCTGAATTTGAAGATTTAAAAGCGAAAAATCCAGCAAGTTCAACTTATATGAATAACTCTCTAAATCTAAATAATGTAGAAACATTTAGATGGTCATGGGAAAATTTTGTAACATTTGATCGCAAATTTGGAGATCATTCGTTCAATGTTGTTGCGGGAGTTTCTGCTGAAAAAATGGGTATTGGTCAATATTCAGATATCACAGTATATGATGTTCCTGATAAAGAACAATATTGGTCAGCTCATCATGCTTCTGGACAATACAAGGCTGCAATGGATCAAAATAATTACACTCCAATTGCTTATGCTTCTTATTTTGCGCGTTTACAATATAATTACGCAAATAAATACTACGTTTCTGGAATTATTCGTAGAGATGGCTCAAGTCAATTTAAACAAAACGAAAAATATTGGGGAACTTTCCCATCAGTTTCTGCTGCTTGGAATATTTCTAACGAAGAGTTCTTAAAAGATAGTAATGTAATTTCTTTCTTAAAACTTCGCGGAGGTTGGGGACGCTTAGGTAATGCAGATGTGCCATACAATTATACAACAATTTCTACTTCAACAGGTAGTGATAATGCGAATTATGTTTTTGGACCAGGTCAAGATTTAATTTATGGAGCTTATATCGGATCTCCAGCTTATGATATTTCATGGGAAATTGTAGATGAATGGAGTGCTGGTCTAGATTTCGAGTTATTGAAAGGTAAATTATCAGGAAGTTTAGATTACTACAACAAGACCACGAAAAATGCCATCTTAAATATTAAACAAATAGGATCGTCTCCTTATGAAAAAGATTTTTATGACCATGCTGCAAAAGTAGTAAATCAAGGTTTTGAAATTGCTTTGAATTATCGTAATGAAACAGCTGGAGGATTTAGATATTCGATAGGTGGTAACTTTAACTACAATGAAAATGAAGTGAAGTCTGTGAAAGAAGGATATTCTGGAATGACAGGAGGTTCTTTAGGAAATGGACAAATTGCAAAACGTTTAGAAGCTGGTCAACCACTTGGTTCTTTCTGGTTATATGAAGTAGAAGGTGTTTGGCAAACACAAGATGAAATAAATAGCAATGCTCATTTATCAAGTGCTCGTCCAGGACATTTACGCTACAAAGACCAAAATGGAGATGGAGTTATTGATGATCGTGATAAAAAATTCATGGGATCATATATTCCAAAATATAACTACGGAATCAATGTTAGTTTAGAATATAAAAATTTCGATTTAACGATTAGCGGTTACGGAGCTGGAGGTAACAAGATTTACAATGGTATCAAAAATACACGTTTAGGAGGGGAAAATATAACAGTTGATATGTTTAACGATCGTTGGACAGGAGCTGGTAGTACAAATTCTCATCCAGGAGCGGAGCGTGATCAAGTTGCTTCTTCTTACTATTTAGAAAAAGGTAATTATTTCAAATTAAGTAACATGACAATAGGATATAATTTTAGAGATAAAATTGATTTTATCAGAAACCTAAGATTATATGTTAGTGCACAAAATGTATTCATGATTACGAAGTATTCAGGATTTACACCGGAATTAACTTTAGATAATGTAAAAGGAAAACGTTATGATGGAAGTCCTTATGGAACGACAGGTATGGATTTCTCTGCATATCCAAATGTTAGAACATTTTTAGTTGGATTAAACGTAGAATTCTAATCTAGAAAATTTTAAAAAAATGAAAAAAAATATATTTAAAATAGTAACATTAGCTTCTATTCTTTCAATCGGAACATTAAGTTCATGTACAAGTGATTTTTTGAATGTAGATTCTCAAGAAAATATAGCTATTGATGATCAAGC
Source organism: Empedobacter sp. UBA5924 (assembly GCF_002431085.1). Classification (NCBI taxonomy): domain Bacteria; kingdom Pseudomonadati; phylum Bacteroidota; class Flavobacteriia; order Flavobacteriales; family Weeksellaceae; genus Empedobacter; species Empedobacter sp. UBA5924. Next base: position 36,949 of record NZ_DJDM01000055.1, on the reverse strand, counting down.
TTCTCAATCTCCAGAAAAATATGTGAATGGTATTTACGGAATGTTTACAGATTGGGATTATGCATTCTCTTGGTTAGGAGTTACTGAAATGATTTCTGATAATGCAGATAAAGGAAGTTCCTCTACAGATAATGGTGGAGATAAAAGAGATTTAGACGAATTATTACATAGTTCTACAACTGGTTCTATCGAAGCTATGTGGAAACGTTTTTATAAAACAATTGGTAGAGCGTCATATTCTATAAAATATACGACAGAATCATCAATCACAGATGCAGAAAAAAATAGATTAATTGGGGAAGCAAAATTTTTGAGAGCTGTTTCTTATTTCTATTTGGTTCGTATGTTTGGAGATACTGTGATACAGGAGTTAGATGTTCCGGCGTCTTATTCAGTACGTAAACCAAAAGCAGAAGTTTATGCATACATTGAAGCAGATTTATTAGATGCAATATCAAAACTTCCTACTAAAAATGAATATGCTGCAAAAGATTTAGGACGTGCAACAAAAGGAGCTGCTCAAGCTTTATTGGCAAAGGTATATTTATACCAAGGAAAAAATCAACAAGCGTACGATATGGCTACAACCGTTGTTAATTCTGGTATTTATGATTTAGAAAGTGATTACGCAACAACTTGGAGAAAAGAAACTGAGAATGGTAAAGAGTCTTTATTTGAAATCCAAGCTCGTGGAGATGCTGTTGCGCATGGCGTTCAACAATATTCAGAAACTCAAGGAGCTCGTGGTACTGGAGGTTGGGGATGGGGATTCAATGTTCCTTCTCAAAATTTATTAGATGCTTTTAATGCTGAAGGAGATGCTATTCGTCGTGATGCAACAATCATTTTTAGAGGTGAAACTTTATATGACGGTCGTTTAGTTCCAACTTCTGTAGAAAACCCGATGTATAACGAAAAAGCGTATTCAAGTGCGAATCTTGGTTCTGCGGATGGAGACAAAAACATTCGTGTAATTCGTTTTTCTGAAGTTTTATTAATTCAAGCCGAAGCAGCAAATGAAATTGGGCAAGATGCTTTAACACCTCTTAATCGTGTTAGAACACGTGTAAAATTAGCTCCAATAGCAAGTATGTCTAAAGATCAATTACGATTAAAAATTTGGAATGAAAGACGTTTGGAGTTAGCATTCGAGCACGATCGTTGGTTTGATTTAGTTCGTACAGGACAAGCTAAAGACATGATGGCTCTTGATGGAAAAACATTTGTTACAGGTAAACATGAGTTATTCCCAATTCCAAATGCTCAATTAATTCAAACTCCAACAATGACTCAAAACCCAGGTTGGTAATGATTAAATTAAATAAAACAATAGTTACTTGCGCTCTTTTATGTGGCGCAAGTGCTTTTGCTCAAACAAAACAAGAAAATAAGCTGTTAGATAAAGTTCAAAAACAGACGATTCAATATTTTTGGGATTACGCTGAACCTCATTCAAAATTAGCTCGTGAACGTTTTCATCCTGATGGTTTTTATCCAGAAAATGATTCAAATATCATTACAACAGGAGGAACAGGATTTGGATTAATGAGTTTAATTGTTGGTATTGATCGCGAATTTATTCCAAGAAAAGAAGCAACTGAACGAATTTTAACAGGGTTGAAATTTTTACAAAATGCAGATCGTTTTCATGGAGCTTGGCCACATTGGTTAAATGGCGAAACAGGAAAAGTAAAAGCTTTTAGTACATACGATAACGGAGGTGATTTGGTAGAAACTGCATTTCTTGCTCAGGGGTTAATTTGTTTGAAAGAGTATTTCAAAGATTCTAAAAATGAGAAAGAAATAGAGATTTCGCAATTAGCTGATCAACTTTGGAAAGAAATCGATTTCAATTTTTATACACGAGGAGAAAATGTGTTGTACTGGCATTGGTCTCCAAATTACGAATGGAAAATCAATTTTCCTTTAAAAGGATTTGATGAAACCATGATTACGTATGTTATTGCTGCGGCTTCTCCAAAACATTCTATCAATTCAGAAGTTTATTACAGCGGTTGGACGAGAAATGGTGATATAAAATCAAATGATTCTGCATACGGAGTTCCATTAATTGTAAAGCATAACGGAGCTAATAAAAATGTTGGACCTTTATTTTGGGCACAATATTCATTTATTGGACTTAATCCAAACAATTTAATAGATGGAATTGGTATTGATTATGGAAAAGTAGTGAAAAATCAAGCAAAGATTCATTACATCTACAATCAACAAAAAAAGGAAAGTTTCAAGAAGTACAAAAAAAATATGTGGGGATTAACGGCAAGTTATACCTTCAATCCAGATGGAACAGAAGGTTATACAGCACATTCTCCATTAAATGACAATAATGTAATTACGCCTACAGCTGCGTTATCGTCTTTCCCATATACACCGAAAGAATCTATGGATTTCTTGAAGTTTATTTACGAAAAACAAAACAAAAGCTTGATTGGAGTAGCAGGTCCGTATGATGCGGTTGATGTAAAAAATGATCGAGTGATTACAAAATATTTGGCGATAGATCAAGGAACAATTACACCAATGATAGAGAATTATCGCTCTGGATTATTGTGGAAATTGTTTATGCAAAATGAAGATGTACAAAGAGGTTTAGATAAATTGAAATTCAAAACAACAGCCTCGAATTAAAATCAAAAAAATGAAAAAACTAATTTATTCAATTGCTTTCTTAGGATTAGCATTCAATACTTATGCGCAAAAAATAAAGTTTGATAAATCAAAATCGAAATCAGAATTTATTGATTATGTGATGAGTCAAATGACGATTGATGACAAAGTAGGTCAGATGGTACAATATACCTATGACGGAGGTGATGTTACAGGATCTGCAATTGATAAAAATTATATAAAATACACGAAACAAGGTATGATGGGGTCCGTGTTTAACGCAACGACAACAGATATTACTAAAAAATTACAAAAAATAGCTGTTGAAGAAACACGTCTTGGAATTCCATTAATTTTTGGATACGATGTAATTCATGGTTACGAAACTATTTTCCCAATTCCACTTGGTGAAGCTTCTTCTTGGGATTTAAAAGCAATTGAAAAATCGGCTCGAATTGCTGCTGAAGAAACAGCTGCAGGTGGAGTTCATTGGACTTTTGCTCCGATGGTTGATATCGGTTTTGATCCTCGTTGGGGACGTGTTTCTGAAGGTGCAGGTGAAGACACTTTCTTAGGAAGTAAAATTGCAATAGCGCGTGTTAATGGTTTTCAAGGTAAAAGTTTATATGATTTAAATACCGTTTTAGCGTGTACAAAACACTTTGCAGGATATGCTTTAGCGCAGGCTGGTCGCGATTATGGTTCGGTAGAAATTTCTGATCGTTTCTTAAGAGATTATATTTTGCCGCCTTTCAAAGCGACTGTTGATGCAGGTGCTGGATCTTTCATGACGTCTTTCAACGAAATTGGAGGAGTTCCTTCTACAGCAAGTAAATATTTGTACGATCAAATTTTGCGTAAAGAGTGGAATTATAAAGGGTTTGTTGTAACAGATTATACGGCGATTCAGGAATTAGTTCCTCATGGAATTGCAAAAGATTTGGAAGAAGCAACTCTAAAATCGGTTGAAGCAGGAATTGAAATGGATATGATGAGTGGTGCTTTTCTTAATCATTTATCAAAATTAGTAAAAGAAGGAAAAGTAAAACAAGATGTGATTGATACTGCGGTTCGTAGAATTTTAGAAGCTAAATATGATTTAGGTCTTTTCGAAGATCCATATCGTTATTCAAATGCAAAACGAGAGAAAGAAACGGTAATGAAACAAGAGTTTTTAAATGAAGCTCGTGATGTTGCGCGTAAATCAATGGTTTTATTAAAGAATGATAAACAAATTTTACCATTAAAAGAATCTCAAAAAGTTGCAGTTATTGGACCTTTAGTTAAAGATGAGAAAAATATCATCGGAAACTGGGCTGCACGTGGAGATCGTTATGGAAAAGCGTGGTCTGTTTGGGAAGGTTTGAATGATGTTTTAGGTAAAAACGCAAAAATTACTTATGCACAAGGAACAGAACTTAATTCATCTAAAACTGATGGTTTTCAAGAAGCAATTAATGTAGCGAAAAACTCGGATGTAATTGTTGCGGTTATGGGAGAAAACGAGAATCAAACAGGTGAAGCGGCTTCTCAAACAAATATAGATTTACCAGGAAATCAGAAAGAATTATTAAAAGAATTAAAGAAACTTGGTAAGCCAATTGTTTTAGTTTTAATGTCTGGTCGTCCAATGACAATTTCTTGGGAGAATGATAATATGGATGCAATTTTATATGCATGGTATCCAGGAACAATGGGAGGTTTAGCGATTACAGATGTTTTATACGGTAAATATAATCCTTCGGCTAAAACACCTATGACATTCCCTCGCTCTGTTGGTCAAATTCCAATTCATTACAATCAAAAAAATACAGGTCGTCCTTATTTAGGAGAAAGTGATGTAGAGCAAAAATATAAATCTCGTTACACAGATTCTCCAAATTCGCCTTTATATCCATTTGGTTACGGTTTAAGTTATACAACGTTTGATTATAGTAACTTGAAGTTGAATAAATCGATAATGAAAAATGGAAAAGATGAAATCAAAGTAACTGTAAATGTTAAAAATACAGGAAACTACGATGGAGAAGAAGTAGTACAATTATATGTTCGCGATTTAGTAGGAAGTGTGACGCGTCCAGTTCGAGAATTGAAAGGTTTTGATAAAGTGATGATTAAGAAAGGAGAAACAAAAACAATTACGTTTACATTAACTCCAGAATATTTAAAATTCCACGATATCAATATGAATTATGTTGCTGAAGCTGGAGATTTCGACATTTTTGTTGGAGGAAATTCAGACGCAACGCTTAAAACAAGTTTTACTTTAGTTGATTAAATTCCTCATTTATAGTTTTAGTTAGAAATTTAATTTATTTCTCATCCAAGTAAGTATTGTTGTGCTTACTTGGAATTTTTTAACATCACACACATGAAAAAATATATTAGTTTAAGTTTAGTTTTAATCATGACAATGATAGGTTTTGCACAACAAAATTTATCAATTATGTCTTACAATATTAGATTAGCGTCTGTTGATGATGGCGCAAATCATTGGAATATTCGCAAACAAAAATTGGTTGATTTAATCAAGTATTATGATGCTGATTTTGTTGGTGTACAAGAAGCGCAAGTTCCTCAGTTAGATTTTATCAAACAAAATAATTCGAGTTTAGATTTTATTGGATCTCCTCGAAATGATGATAAAAATGCTGAATATTCTGCTATTTTCTACAAAAAAGATCAATATAAAGTTTTAGAACAACATACTTTTTGGTTATCAGAAACGCCAGAAAAAATGTCGAAAGGTTGGGATGCTTCTTATTATAGAATTATCACTTACGGATTATTTCAAGATAAAAAAACGAAAAATACATTTTGGATAATCAATACACATTTTGATAATGATGGAAAAATTGCGCGTCAAAAATCGTTAGAAATGATTGATAATTTAATTCAAAAGTTAACTGAAAAGAAAAACGTTCCAGCATTTTTTATGGGAGATTTTAATATGAATCAAAACGATGAATCTGTTAAATATATTCAAAACAAATATTTAGATACTCGTCTAAATGCGCAAATGGTTTATGGACCAGATTTTACATGGGAAGATTTTAAATTCAATGTAAAAGGAACAGAAATTTTAGATTACATTTTTTACAAAAAGAATTCAAAAGTAACGTGTAAAAGTTTCAATACGATTGATGATTTCTACGATTTCAAATATCCATCAGATCATTTACCAATTTTAGCCAAATTTTTAATTCAATAATAATTATGACAAAATCACATTTGAAATATCCTCTTATTGCAGCTTTATTGTTAAATTATTTTGCCGTAAATGCGCAAGATTTTAAACTTTCGAACAAGAAAATCGAAATATATACAACTGCTAAAAATACGAATCAACGTATCGCAAAATGGACAGATAAGTTAGCTGTAAAAAAGTTTCCACAACCAAAAGAAACAGATATTGCAATTTTTATTGATCCAAAACGTAAATTCCAAAAATTTGAAGGAATTGGAGGAGCTATCACAGATGCTTCAGCAGAAGTTTTAGCAAAATTGCCAAAGAAAGCGCAACAAGAAATTATCAAAGCTTATTATAGCGAAAAAGAAGGAATTGGTTATTCGTTGATTAGAACAACAATAAATTCGAGTGATTTTTCGAGCGATAGTTACACGTATGTAAAAGATAATGATAATGAGTTAAAAACTTTTGACATTGCACATGATTTGAATTATAAAATTCCGATGATTAAAATGGCAAAAGCAGAAATGAAAGATGCTTATCGTTTATATGCAAGTCCTTGGAGTCCGCCAGCTTGGATGAAAACGAATAACAGTATGTTAAAAGGAGGTTCTTTGAAACCTGAATATTACCAAACTTGGGCTAACTATTTTGTGAAATTTATCGAGAATTATGAGAAAATTGGTTTACCAATTTGGGGAGTTTCTATTCAGAACGAACCAATGGCAACGCAAACATGGGAATCGTGTATTTATACAGCTGAAGAAGAACGTGATTTCTTGAAAAATAATTTAGGTCCGACTTTTCACCAAAAAGGATTAAAAGACAAAAAAATTATTGTGTGGGATCATAACCGTGATTTAATTTATCAACGTGCTTCAACTATTTTGAATGATTCTGAAGCTGCTAAATATGTTTGGGGAGTTGGTTTTCACTGGTACGAAACATGGAACGGAAGCGTGAATTTATTCAATAATGTAGCGTTAACTCATGAAGCTTTTCCAAATGTTAATTTAATTTTTACAGAAGGTTGTAAAGAACAATTTGATTACAATCAAATGGGAAATTGGGCATTGGGTGAAAAATATGGTTACAATATGATCAACGATTTTAACTCCGGAACAGTTGCTTGGACAGATTGGAATGTTTTGTTGGATGAAAAAGGAGGACCAAATCACGTAGGAAATTTCTGTTTTGCACCAATTCATGGTGATACTAGAAATGGACAAGTTACGTATACAAATTCGTTTTACTACATTGGTCAATTCTCAAAATTTATTCGTCCAGGTGCGCAAAGAATTGCAGCATCGTCTAATCGTTCAGATTTAATGACGACTTCTTTTGTAAACAAAGACGGAAAAGTTGTGGTGGTTGTGATGAATCAAACAGATAAACCTTATCAATATAATTTATGGATAGAAGGAGAAGCTGTTGAGGTGAATTCGCAAGAACATTCGATTAGCACAATCATTATTTCGTAAAAAAATAGAATAATTAAAGGGAAAATTATTTATAGTAAATTGCTTGACAAATTGACAACGTAAGAAGTTAAAGTCAAGCAATTTTTATTTAAAATAGAAGAAAATGAAATATTTAGTTGCCTTATTTTTAATGATAAGTTATACATATGCGCAGAAAACGATAGTATATGATAAAAAAAATAATTTAGCGTTTGATATTTATTATCCGAAAAACTATAAAGAGAATCAAACCTATAATGTATTTGCTTGGGTACACGGAGGCGGATTTTCAGGAGGAACAAGAGCGGATAAAGAAGAAATTGAACGAATGAAAGATGCTCAAGAAAGAGGTTTCGTAGCTGTTTCTATCTCGTATAGATTATTGGCAAATTCTTCGGCTGGTTTTGGGTGTGATTTGCCAAAACAAGAAAAGTTGATGATTTTTAAAGAAGCCTCTTTTGATGTTTTAACTGCGCTAAATTTTATTCAAAATAATTCAAAAGAACTTAAATTCTCGATTAATAAATTAATTTTAGGAGGAAGTAGTGCAGGAGCGGAGACTATTCTAAATGCTTATTATTTGAGAGATTTATGGTACGGAAATCAATTCAATCAAGTTAAAATTGATGGATTAGTAAGTTATGCAGGAGCGATTGTAGACAATCGTTATGTTACAAAATCGAGTGTTTTGCCAACAGTTTATGTACATGGTTTAAGCGATGATGTTGTACCAGCTTACAATGCGCCACACAGAAGTTGTTTGGATAATCAACAAGGGTTTTTTCCTTTAAATGGTTCTGCTACTTTAGAAGATTTGAATAGAAAATATAGTCAGGCATCTTTTGCTATTTTCTCTAATTCAGGAAAACATGAATGGTCTGGATTAAGAAAGCAATATTTAGACGAAGTTTTCAATTTTATTAATCAATCAATAATTGGAAATAAAAAAGTAAATAATCGAATAATTGTTGACTAATAAAAATATAAGTACATGATAAATTATTTAATGATTATAAATATAAAACAAACAAAGAGCAAAATTTCTTCTGCTCTTTGTTAAATAACCTAACCAACTTTATACTATGAAAAATCTGTATAATCTTTAAACTCCTTTGTTACGAATCACAAATAAGAATTGTAAATTTAGAAATACAATTATTGTTTTAAATTGATGTAGATCAAGAAATAATAATTAAACAAAATGTAGAATCTGATTCAGTTTTAGCTAATGGAACAATGACAATCACTCGAAAATCTGATAAAAAAAACTACAGTGATAAATTTTGAAGGAGGAACAGCTTGTTAATTCTTAAATAAAAAGACAAAGCAATTTGCTTTGTCTTTTATAGTTAGTTTTTGAGGATAAAATTAGAAATGACTTCTACTAATTCTATATTTATTGGAAGTTCTGGGTTGTTGTAAGAAGATAAATCATCTTTTGAAGTAACATTTTTTAAAACGTGATTCATCCCTTTGATAATAACAGCAGATTTAGGAGATAGGTTTTTAGCGTTCTCCGTATCAACTTGAATATCCATATCACCTTGAATCACTAAAAAAGGAATAGTTAATTTATTGATTTCATTTACAGGATTATATTTAATCCAAGAAATTAAATAAGGTTGTACACTTTTACGAAATAATGAAGATAAATTAGGATTAATATTATTTACAGTATTTCCATTTTTCAAAGAATCTATAATAGCATACGATTCGGTTTTTAATTGTTCAGGAAGTAGATTTAATTGTTTTTTAAGTATTTGGTCAATAGATTCTCCTGCACCAGAAATCGAGATGAATTTGTCGACATTTTTTGAAGATGCAAGCATTCCAATTAATGAACCTTCGCTGTGTCCAGCTATTGAAATAGAACCAAATCTTTTATCTTTTTTTATGAAAGTTATCCAATTCCTTGCGTCCTCAACGTAATCATCAAATGTAAGTTTAGACTCGTCCAAATTAGCAATAGAACTTTCTCCGATTCCTCTTTTGTCATAGCGAATAGATGCAATTCCTTTTTCAGCTAAACTATGAGCTAAATATTTCAAAGAGTTATTAATCATCATATTATTGTTTCCATTTCTATCTGTTGGTCCAGAACCAGAAATTAATAAAACAATTGGTATTTTAGATTTTGCATTTTGAGGTAAACATAATGTTCCAAATAATTTAACTTGATTTTCGTTAAGTTGAATATCTGATTCTGTGAAATCATTTTTTGATTGACCAAAAACTGTAGAACAAATAAGTATAAAGAAAAATAAAACTTTTTTCATATTTTTTGTGGTATTAATAATGATAATATTGTGGTTAAAACAATGATAAATAACAAGGTAGCAATGAAAGCAAAAACTTGTTTTGTATTTTTCATGTTTGTAACAGTTTTGAAACCTATGTATAAAAAATAGAGCATTATACACAAGAAAAATATCGCGATAAAAGCTACAATTACAAGTACAATCATTGTTGGAGCTTCGTGCAAAACTTCGAGATTATTTGTTGTAACTCCTTTCAAAACCTTGTCCATACTTTTGTTGACAATTGGAATAAAATCCGTTATGAATACAATGTAATAAGCGATTCTTGAGATTAAAACAACGTTTACAATGTCTATAATTCGTGTTCTGTTATTGATGATTTTTCCTAAAATGTAAAATATGAGGATTGCAATTACTAAATTTCTCGTATTTTGATACAACAAATCGAGATAAGAATAAGAAATTCCATTTTTCTTAATGCTTAAAAAATCAGGGAAAAAAGATTCAGTAATATTGGCGATATAAGTGAAAAGGAAATGCGAAAATAGTCCAATAATGAACAGTATTTTTTCATCGAAATATGCAAATGGATTAAGGAGTTTCTTTATCATTTTTTAGTGTATTTATTGTGTTAACAAATTCATCTGGCTGATCGCAGCTCACCAAATATTTTACATTTTCTAATTCAATAGCAACAAGTTTTGTACGATTTTTTATATTGCATCGATAATTGTCCATAGATCTTCCTATCAAACCATAAATGCCTCGTGCACCTATAATCATCAAATTATTTTGAGATTTTCTTGTAATAATTTTCACTTCATTTATCGGAATAATACTCGTTTTGACTTTTGAAATAAGATAAATATTATTCAAATCAACTTTAATTTTATTTAAAGAGATTAAAAAATAATACGCAAACAACGGATAAATAATGATTGCATAAATCACCGCAACATATACTTCTGTTTCTTTAAACAATATTCCTCCAATTAAGATTAATAATACAATTAAAATAGCAGTTGTAACCTTAAAAAATAGCGACATCGATACTGAAAATTCTTTATTCATCGGACATTGTTTTTATTTTATTAATCAAATCATCTACTTTATTTCGCATGGTTGGATAGCTGACTTCAAATTCTTTTGCCATGTCTTTTAAACTTCCTGAGTTGACAAAGAATTGCATAATAAATGCTTGTTCTTCATTTGTAAGTTTCAGAAATAAAGGAAGTTCATAGTTTCCTACAACTTGTGTTTCGCAATGGTTGCAAATTAATTTTTCGACCGCTAATTCTTCGGCACAGCTGGGACATATAACAGGAAGTTTTTTCATTTGGTTAAATAATATTAAAATTAATTTTAATAAAGTTAAATGAAAGTTTAATTAATTCAAAATTTGAAATCATATTTTTTCAACTTTAATATTATTGATACATTTGCAACCTAAGTTTTAGTAAAATGAATTTTAAGAAATTAGCCCTTGCAGCATTGGCGTTAGGGACAACAGCATATATCGTTAATCACAATAAGAAAAATGTAAAATATAAACCTGCTCAAAATTTTGATTTAGGTGGATTTTTAGGGCGTTGGTACGAGATTGCACGTTTGGAAAATAAAGCACAAAAAGGACAAACAAATGTGACGCATCGTTTTAATTTGAACGAAGAAAATGGGCAATTGGAAGTGATTGTGCGCGGCTACAATGCGAAGAAAAAAGGGTGGGAAAAGATTGAAGGAATTGCAGCACAAGATATCGAAAATGTTGGGTTGTTCTCGACAACGTTTTTACCAATTTTAGCAAAAAAATTATATGTAATTGATTTTGATAAAGATTACAATAATGTATTAGTTGCAAGTGAAGATTATAAAAAGTTATGGATTCTATCGCGTAAGAAAGAGATTTCGGATAAGGTAAAAGACAGATTTTTTGATTCGGCAAAGAAAGTAGGATTTGATCCAAGTAAGTTAATTTGGCCTTCTCAAGTTCCGATTGCGAAATAAGATTATTTATTTTTAAGACATAAAAAAAACCTCGAGAATTTCTCGAGGTTTTTTGTTTTATTATTTTTGGTTTTTCTTTTCCCAATCGATCGGGAAATTACAACTTTGGTATTCTTTTCCAATTTTAATGTAAGCATCACCAACTTGACGTTTTACCCAATCCATCAACAATGTACGTTCTTTATCTTGAACCGCAAATTTCTGAATTCTATAGTAATCATCTTGATAATTGATTTTATGCTCTGGATAAAATTTATTGATTTTTAAGATTCTTAAAGCTTTTCTGTTATCAAAATCATCTTCGAAAACTTGAGAAATATCTCCTTCATTTAATGTTGCAATTGCTGTAAACATTGGTAGAGGCAAAGCCATTTTCTCGAAACGATCGTCACCAGAATTTTGGTTCATGATATTTCCTGAGTTAAATTTTGTGTATTTATCATCAGAAAATCTTAATGCAGCATCTTTAAATGACATTTTTCCGTCGTTAATTAAAACTCGAATAGAATCTAATTTATTATAAGCCTTTTTTATTTCGTCTTCTGTTGGTTTCAACGTAATCAAGATATGGCGCAAATCTAATTCTTGTCCACGACGTTTTTCTAACTTAATAATATGATATCCAAAATCAGTTTTGAATGGATCAGAAATTTCACCTTCTTGTAAGTTAAACGCCACCGCATCAAACTCTTTTACCATTTTACCACGAGAAACTTTTTTGTATTCACCTCCGTTACTTGCAGAACCTGGATCTTCTGAATATAAAATTGCTTTCGTTGCAAAAGAAGCACCTTCTTCAATTTCTTTTTTGATTTCTTTTAATTGATCAATAATCTTTTGTTGATTTTCTTGCGAAACTTCAGGATAAGTTACAATATGGCTAATCGAAACTTCGTCTTTTACGTCTGGTAACTCACCATGGTGTTTTTCGAAAAACAAACGAACTTCTTCTGGCGTAGCATCAGCACCTTTTACAACCATTTCTCTTTTGTTACGTGCATAAATATTATCTTCTACGATATATTTAGTTTCGTTTTTCATTTCCGCCATTGTACGGAATCCGAAATAGTCTAAAATTTGTTTTTCTCCTCCAGCTTGAGCAATCAAACCTTCGATTTGGTTGTTTAATTGACGAGTGACCTCGTCTTGTGTCACTTTGATTAAAGTATCTTGTTTTGCACGATCAACCAACATTTTGTCTAACATAATGTCATTTAGGAAATCACATTTGTCTTCGACTTTCATCCCTTGTTGTTTCGACATTAAATAGTCACGATCTACATCAGACTCTAAAACAATCTGATCTCCGACAACAGCAGCTATACCATCTACTTTAGCAAGACGTTTTGGTGTTGGTTTTGCTGTTTGTGCAAAAGTATTTACCGTAAATAATGCTGCAATTAGCAACATCATACTCGATTTAAATTTCATATACTTTAATTTCATTTTAATATTCTAAGCTCGATAAAAAAACTTACCGATGAGCAAATTTAACTTTTTTTGTTAAAGTCCAACATATTTTAATTTCCTTTAACAAAAGAATTGATTTTTTAGTTTATTGTTAAGATTAAACTAAGCCAAATGTACGCAAAGAAACATTCCAAGCAGATTCGAAATCAAAAAGATTCAAACCATGTTTTTCTTTATGCTCATTTGCGAAACTAATTAACTTCTCAGTTGGCATATTTCCGACCATATCACTTTTTGACATTGGACATCCGCCCAAACCTTTTATAGCGCCATCAAAACGACGACAACCATTATCATAAGCGGCTTGTACTTTGGAATGCCATTCGGTATAAACGGTATGAAAATGTGCGCCAAATTCAATTTCTGGATAATGAGGAATCAAATTTTGGAACAAATCAACAATTGTTTTTTCGTCTGCAACACCAATTGTATCTGATAAATTGATTGAAGAAATTCCGATATCCGCCATTTTTTTAGACCATTCTTTTACGATTTCTTCATTCCAAGTTTCTCCATAAGGGTTTCCAAACGCCATCGAAAGATAAATTAACATATGTTTACCATTATCATTTGAGATTTGGTTGATTTCTTTCACCATTTCAAACGCTTCTTCACGACTTTTATTCGTGTTGAATTGTTGAAAATTCTCTGAAATAGAAAAAGGAAATCCAATAATATCCACTTTTTCGTGTTCTGCAGCTTTCATTGCGCCACTTTTATTGGCAACAACAACAGATAATTTCGATTTTGAATTGGTTTTATCAATATTATCTAAAACTTCTTTTGTGTCCGCCATCTGTGGAATCGCTTTTGGCGAAACAAAACTTCCACAATCTATCGCTTCAAAACCAACAGTCAATAAACGATTTAAGTAATCGATTTTCTTATCAGTTGGAATAAAATCTTTGCGTCCTTGCATTGCATCACGAGGACATTCAATAATTTTAAAAGTTAGCTCACTCATTTTTTTGGTTTATTTGCGCCTTAAAGGTAGATAATTTAGTAATTTTGACAAAAATTAAAACGCAATGCAAACAGAATGGAGAGAAAAGTTGGTAACACGCTTTTTGAAATATGTTAAAACTTACACTGAAAGTGAAGCTTTTTTAGATAAATTTCCAAGTACAGACCGTCAATGGGATTTAGCAAATTATTTGCTTGAAGAGTTAAAACAAATCGGTTTAGAAGATGTTTCAATAGATGAAAACGGGTATGTTTTTGGATATGTTCCTTCTACAGTTGATCACGAAGTGCCTACTATTGGTTTTGTTTCTCATATGGATACATCGCCAGATTTTTCTGGAGAAAATGTACAACCTCAAATTTGGGAAAATTACGATGGTGGAGATATCAAATTGAACGAATCAATGATTTTATCACCAAACGAGTTCCCTGAATTATCTCAATATAAAGGTCAAACAATCATTACAACTGATGGTACAACATTATTAGGTGCTGATGATAAAGCTGGTGTTGCTGAAATTGTAACAGCTGCAGAATATTTGATTGCTCATCCAGAAATTAAACATGGACGTATCGCTATTGGATTTACACCTGACGAAGAGGTTGGTCGTGGTGCAGATTTCTTTAATGTAGAGAAATTTGGTGCTGAATGGGGTTACACAATGGATGGTTCTGAAATTGGAGAATTAGAGTACGAAAACTTTAATGCTGCATCTGGAATTGTGACAATCAAAGGTAAATCTGTTCACCCAGGTTATGCAAAAGATAAGATGATTAATGCATCTAATATTGCAATGGAGTTTGCTGCACAATTACCAAACGACGAAGTTCCTGAATTAACTGATGGTCGCGAAGGATTCTTTCATTTAGCTAAAATTACAGGAAATGTATCTGAAGCAAAAATGGTTTATATTATCCGTGACCACGATATGGAGCAATATGAAGCGCGTAAAGCTTTATTTTTACAAATTGCTGCTGATATTCAAGAGCGTTTTGATCATGAAGTAATTACAGCAGAAGTTTCTGATCAATATTTTAATATGATTGAGAAAGTAAAAGAGAAATTCCAATCTGTTGAAATTGCTGAACAAGCTTTGAAAGATTGTGGAGTTACGCCAAACATCAAACCAATTCGTGGAGGTACAGATGGTGCTCGTTTATCTTTTATGGGATTACCTTGTCCTAATATCTTTGCTGGAGGTCATAATTTCCACGGACCTTACGAATATGTTCCGGTAGAATCTATGGAAAAAGCAACAGAAATTATTGTACGTATTGCAGAATTAACAGCTGAAGGAGCGAAATAATTCTTACAATATATCTTAAAAATAACTTAAGTTTTCTTTTTTGGTTTAAATTTTGCATAATTTCAAATCAAATTAGAAAACTTTTTTTATGAAAAATATCGTATTATCAGCAGCCGCTATATTTTGTTCAACTTTTGCATTTGCGCAAGAAGAGATAAATGTTGGAGATTTTAATATCTTAAAAGTTTATGATAAAATTCCAGTTGAATTAATTTCATCAAACGAAAACCTAGTGAAAGTAGATGGAGTTAATGCGAGCGATGTTCAAGTTGAAAATAACAAAGGTGAACTGAAATTGAAAATGACAGGAACCAAATTGATGCAAGGAGGAGAAGCAACGGTTAAGGTTTATTACAAATCATTATACGAAATTCAGGCAAGTCAAGGTTCTCGCATTTATTCTGATGATGTTGTAAAATCACAAGCATTGTATTTGACATCTAACGAAGGTTCATCTATCAAATTACCAATCGAAACATCAAAATTAGAAGTCAAAATAAATTCTGGTGCTGAAGTAATTTTAACTGGTGATACTGAATTTCAGACTGTAATTGCAAATTCTGGAGGGAAATATTATTCGAAAACATTAAATTCTGATACAGCAAGTTTAACAACAAATGCAGGAGGAGTAATAGAAGCGAGAGCGGAGAAATCTGTAGATGCAAAAACTAGAGCAGGAGGAGTGATTGATATTTATGGTAATCCAACGCAACGTAATCAGAAAAAATTAGCTGGTGGAAAAATTAATTTTAAATGATTTAGAACTTTAACAATAATATAAAAGCAACGATTAATTCGTTGCTTTTTTTGTCTGATATAACAAATAAATCAATTCGACATATTTGCTATAACTTATAGTTCCTTCTTGATTATTAGCCTTCAAAAACTGATTATTTAACTCAGAAAAAGTATCGCTCGTAACACCTTCATATTTCAAATAATGTTTTAATTCGGCTTTTCTGTCTTGCTTTATTTTAGAATGCATATTATCCAATTCCATTTTCACAAAATACGGATCAGATTTGTAAATAGCACCTAAAAGCGTATAAATACTTTTATAATAAAACGAATAATTAATTTCAGGATTTCTAGATTTTGTACCTAAATAATAAGCTAAAAAATTAGCTTCACTTTCTGATGCAAATCCCATTTGATGCCCATATTCGTGAAAAAGCGTAGCAGGTTGTTTCAAATTTGTATTGTATCGATTCAGATTTGCTTCTACCGTAAAAGGATTATAGTACCCCAAAATTCCCATATAATTTTGCATTTCCGAAATCCAAGATAATTTGTAATGTGTATCATTTAATAATCGATAATTTTTCAACCATTTTATATTTTTTACTTGAGATTGTAAAGCAAAAAACTCTTGGTTATACTCTTCTAAATCTGATTTGAATTTTATCGTTGTTGTCGAATCATTGTGTTCGATTAAATTTCTTGCTGATATTGCTTTATCAAGTTCGTAGCAATAGATTTTTTTCAGAATTTTAGGTTGAATAACGATTTTTTCTTTGTCAATCGTTAATGTTTCTTTTTTGTACATCACGCCCCAGGCAAACGTGTAAATAAAGTAAATACAATTTACAAAAATCATAATGTAATAAATTGAATGCGAAACTTTTTCTTTTGATTTAAAAAAACTTCGAATCAATTTAAAAATCAGTACAAAACCGATTATTCCAATGATTAAATAAAACAATTCTCCAACAGGAAAATGAACTGAATTTGTTATTCTTGTAATAAATCCTGAAATTGGAAATGTAAGATGATTCACGATAAAATCATCAACGCTTTCTATTGAAAATAGTACCGAAAATAAAATAATTTGAAATAGAAAGATAAGGATACTTCGATAAGTTTTATTCAACTTCTTTAGCATATTGATTGGCGATATAACTGATATAAATTAACTGAAAAGTGTGGTAAAGCATAATCGGAATCAAATAAATACCGATATCTCCCGTGAAAATAACCGCTGCAATTACCGAGCCATGAACCAATGATTTTTTAGTCGAACAAAATTGAATTGTGATATCATCTTCTCGATTAAAATTCATTTTCTTACCAATCCATTTTGAAAGTTTGAAAAAGAAAAAGAATAACGCAACTACAATTATGAAAACTGCCAACAACGGAAGAACGCCTAATTTTGTAAATAATCCATCCAAAAAAGTATGACTAAAACTGTTGTAAACAATAAGTACAATGGTTAGTTTATCTAAATTACCGAATTGCTTTTTATATTTATTGTAAAAGAACCCTAAATAAGGTTGAAGAAGAGCTCCGATAAAAACAGGTAAAATAATTTTAAGAACTAAATCCAAAAAAGTTCCTAATAAATCAAATTCACCATTACTTTTTGATAAAAACAAACTCATCCAAAGCGGTGTAACAACAATACCTATTAGTCCAGAAATACTTGCGTTAAAGATAGCACTTGGTATATTTCCTTTCGCAATAGAAACCATTACAACTGACGAAGAAACTGTACTTGGTAACGCGGCTAAATAAAATATTGCGACATACAGAGTAAAATAAATTGGGTAATTTTTTATGAAAGGATAGAAACACAAGACTAATAATGGAAAAAATATAAATGTGATGGATTGAATCAAGACATGCATTTTCCAATTTGCTAAATCTTTAAAAACTTCTTTCCAATTAAGTTTTAATCCATAAAAAAAGAATACTAAGATAACTCCAATATCAATTATTGTATTCAGATTGAAATCCTTGTAAGACCACAAACTAATATCTGGGAAAAAATATGCGACAACAATGGCAACGAATAAAAACAGAATAAAAGGGTCGGGTAATTTATTTAGAATTTTCAAAATCAATAAAATTTAAACAAAAATAATAAATAAGATGATAAACATTTACTAAATATTTAATACTTTCGTTTTAAAGTAGAAAAGGGTATAATGTTAAGTATTTGTAAATTGATTAACTTTTTTTTATATTTGTATTTAAATAACCTAAAATCTATCTTATGAATACGTGTCTTCAATGTAACCAAACTTTATTTGGTCGAAAAGACAAAAAGTTTTGTAACGATTTTTGTCGAAATTCTTATAATAATAATCTTAATCGTGATAAAGTAGAAATTGTACGAAATATTAACAACAGATTAAGAAAAAATAATCGTATCTTAAAAACTTTATTAGAAGAAGGAGCTCGTTCGGTAAATAAAAACGAATTGAGTTTGAGAAACTTTGATTTTAAGTACATTACAAATGTAGATGAATCAAAAAATGGCACAATTTTTTATGTGTACGATGTTGGATATCAAGAGTTAAACGAAGAAAATTATTTATTATTTCAGGAATAAATTTTTATTTTTTTATTGAAAAAAGCGCGTCAACATGTTGATGCGCTTTTATATTTTAACTAAATCTGTTCTTTTTTATACGTTATATTTTATGACTAATTTTTGTTTCGATTAAGTTTAACTTTCTAAAATAACTTAACTTTGTGCCAAGATGAAAAAAGATATCAATCAACTTGATCCGAAAGAATTTATTCTGATTAAAGGTGCAAAATTGCACAACTTAAAAAACATTGATTTAGCGATTCCAAAAAATAAATTAGTCGTGATTACTGGGATGTCTGGTTCTGGGAAATCTACTTTGGCTTTTGATACGTTGTATGCGGAAGGTCAGCGTCGTTATGTCGAAAGTTTATCGTCTTATGCACGTCAGTTTTTAGGAAAATTGGATAAGCCTCAAGTTGATTATATCAAAGGAATAGCGCCAGCAATAGCGATTCAGCAAAAAGTAAATTCTACAAATCCGCGTTCTACAGTTGGAACAACGACAGAAGTCTATGATTATCTAAAGTTGTTGTACGCACGAATTGGAAAAACATATTCACCGATTACAGGAGAATTAGTTCAAAAAGATTCGGTAACGGATGCGATTGATTATCTAAAAACTTTTGTGGCTGAAACTAAATTTATTCTTCAAATAAAATTGGTTGTGCCAGAAGAGCGTTCGTTTGCAGAACATTTGAATATTCTTCAACAGCAAGGGTTTACACGTTTGAGTGTCGATGGAAATCAAGTGAAAATTGAAGATTTAATTTCATTTAATTTTGAACCTCAACCCGAAAATGATATTCATCTTGTCATTGATCGTATCGCTTTGCCAACAGAGGACGAAGAATCTTTTTATCATCGTTTGGCAGATTCTATCGAGACGGCTTTTTTCGAAGGAAAAGGAGAAATAGCGATTGTAAATGTAGAAGATAATACGGTAAAATATTTCTCAAATAAATTTGAATCAGATGGTTTGATTTTTAATGAACCAACTATTCATTTCTTTAGTTTCAATAATCCTTATGGAGCTTGTCCAACTTGCGAAGGTTACGGGAAAGTAATTGGAGTTGAGGAAAATCTTGTCGTTCCAAATAAATCGTTGTCAATCTACGAAGATGCGGTTGTAGCTTGGAAAGGCGAGAAAATGGGCGAGTGGAAAAATCATTTTATCAAACTTTCTCAAAAAGTAGATTTTCCAATTCATAAACCTTATTTTGAATTATCCGAAGAGCAAAAAGACTATTTGTGGCACGGAGATAACGACTGGGAAGGATTGGACGGCTTTTTCAAAATGGTTGAGGAGAATACATACAAAATTCAATATCGTGTAATGTTGTCTCGTTATCGTGGTAAAACAACTTGTCCAACTTGTAAAGGAAAGCGTTTGCGTAAGGAAACGAATTACGTGAAAATTGCGGATAAATCGATTAATGATTTGGTTGATTTACCTTTGAATGAGTTGAATGATTTCTTTACAAGTATTACATTTAACGAATATGATCAGCAAATTGCGGGTCGAATTATATATGAGATTAAGTCGCGTTTAACGTTTTTGTTAGATGTTGGTTTAGAATATTTAACGCTAAATCGTGCTTCGAATACGTTGTCTGGAGGAGAATCACAACGTATCAATTTAGCAACTTCTTTGGGAAGTAGTTTGGTTGGTTCGATGTATGTGTTAGATGAACCTTCGATTGGTTTACATTCGCGTGATACAGCTAAATTTATTACAATTTTACATCGTTTACGCGATTTAGGCAATACAGTGATTGTGGTAGAGCATGATGAAGATATCATGAAAGCTGCTGATTATATCATCGATATTGGTCCAGAAGCAGGAACAAATGGAGGTGAAGTAGTTTTTGAAGGAACCTATGATGAATTATTAAAAGGTGATACATTAACATCTAAATATTTGAACGGAAAATTAGAAATTGAAGTTCCTAAAAAACGTCTAAAATCTCCTAATTATTTGAAAATTATTGGAGCAAGAGAAAATAATCTAAAAAATATTGATGTTAAATTTCCTCTGAACGAATTAACCGTTATTACAGGTGTTTCGGGTTCAGGGAAATCTACCTTAATGAAAGATATTTTAGCACCAGCTGTTCAGCGTCATTTCGAGATTTTTGGAAATAAAATCGGTGATTTTGATGAGTTAGTTGGAGATCTGAAACAATTGGAAGGAATTGAGTTAATCGATCAAAATCCAATCGGGAAATCTTCGCGTTCTAATCCTGTGACGTATGTAAAAGCTTACGATGATATCCGAAATTTATTTGCCAATCAGAAAGCGAGTAAAGTGATGGGATTTCAACCAAAACATTTTTCGTTTAATGTAGATGGCGGACGTTGTGATGCATGTAAAGGAGAAGGGACAATTACCATCGAAATGCAGTTTATGGCTGATGTAGAGCTGGTTTGTGAAGATTGCCATGGCGAACGTTTCAAGAAAGAAATCTTAGAAGTTAAATTCGAAGGAAAATCGATTTCAGATATTTTAAATCTAACAATTGATGAAGCAATTGACTTTTTTGCAACGCATCAACAAAATAAAATTGTCGAAAAGCTGAAACCATTACAAGATGTTGGTTTGGGTTATGTAAAACTTGGGCAATCGTCGAATACGCTTTCTGGTGGAGAGGCACAACGTGTGAAGCTGGCTTTTTTCTTGACGAAAGGAGAAACGACAAATAAAACCTTGTTTATTTTTGATGAGCCTTCTACAGGTCTGCATTTCCATGATATTCAGAAGTTGATTAAAGCATTACGTGCTTTGATTGATTTGGGACATTCGGTTTTTGTAATCGAACATAATATGGATATTATCAAAGTTGCCGATTGGGTGATAGATCTTGGTCCAGAAGGAGGGAAGAAAGGCGGTTATTTGGTTGCCGAAGGTACACCAGAAGAAATTGTCAAAGTAAAAGAGTCCTACACAGCTCAATTCTTAAAAGAGAAATTATAACAGAAATAAAATAAATTATTAAAACCGAGTTTAGCTCGGTTTTATTTTGCGCTACATTTTGCGTGATGATATACAGGAAAATTGCATGAATTCGCAATAAAACACAATTCATTTGCCTTTTTGTGTAGCGAAAGCGCCAACTCAATTTGTGATGAATCAGAAATAATGATTTCAGGGAATAAATCTACTTTTACAATCTTTCCGCTTCCATCAGGATTGACTTGCAGTGTAGCTTCTGAATGATCTTGGTAAGAAATTACTTCAATTTTATATTGCATACAACAATATAAATACGACATCATGTGACAAGAAGTCAAACTACTCAAAAGTAAATCTTCGGGATTGTATAAATTTGGATCACCTTTGAAAGCTTTCGCAGCAGAAACCTCTAAATCAGGTTTTCCTTCAATCGAAATGTGATGACTTTTTGTATAAATTCTGCTTAAAGAAGAAGAAATATTATCTTTCTTCATCCAATTTAGCGCAACTTTAAATAAATGATTCATTGCTTAATTTTTATCAAAAATAATCTTTTCTAAAAGAAAAACACAACTGAGAATCCTCAATTGTGCTTTCAAAAAATGTTATAATTTATCTACTATTTATTTTCTCAAATAGACATTTCCATATTTAGAAGAAAATTCTTGCAATGGCTGTTTACCTACGTTTGCTGCAATTACTGAATGAAAATTATCTGACTTTATAGTCTTTATTGCAAAATCTAAATTCGTGTACATCTTCCCAAAAAAAGTTTCCACTTTTATTTCTCCAATTTGTTTTGCATTCATTGTTGCATCCACACTTCCGTAAGTTGATTGTGCAATAATCGGCGCATCAAAATTGATAACTTCAATTGTTCCATAAGTCGATTCGATAGCCGTTTTCATATGTTCAGGAACTTTGATTTCCAATACAATATCCATTTGTACGCCTGTAGAAACCGAAGAAGATTTAATGTCATTTGCATCAACATATTTCTGGTAATCCTCTTTGGTTTGAAATTGTTTTTTCTCACTCCCAAAAGTCGCTGTCACTTGATGCGGAATATCTTTTAGGTTAACAACTCTACCTTCGATGGTTTTTCCTTGACCGTTTTTGCTTTCAGTTAAGTTAAAATTCGAGTCATTTTTACCATTATTGATATTTACATTTCCAGAAATACTCACTTCGTTTTGTTTCCAAGTGGTGATTTTAATGATTTGTGGATAATCAAATTTTAATGTTAATTCTTGCCCTTTTTCAACTGAAAAACTCTTCTGAATTTTTGTTTGAGCGATTGATAAATTTGCCAATAAGCCCATTGCTAAAGATAAAATTACTGTTCTCATAACGCTCTCAAATATATTTTACTGTAATCTGATCTGAAAAGGAAACTTGTTCCACCACCATTTAACGTTCCTGTTGCTTGATTGTTAATTTTTATCATGTCAGACGAACTATTGTTCGCTTCTAATTTTAATGATAATTCGGGTGCAATCAAAATATCACCAAACGAAGTTGTTAATTTTACATTTGCTTTAGAAGATTTCGGAATCGAAGCATCCACGTGACCATAGATCGACACAAGCGACAAAGGACCTTTTACATTTTGACTAAATTTAGCATCGATAGAACCATAAATCGTGTTGATTGTTGCAGGACCCGTTACATTCTCTAATACAATATTGTTGTAGCTTGCAGTTGCTTCAACTTCATTTTCAATATTTTTGAACGTAATGGTACTTCCAAATTGAGATTGATGATTAAATGAAATTGTTACACCTTTCGGAACCAATATTTTGATGTTTGGAGGTGTCATTTGTTGAAGTTGTTTTACTTCGATTACACCATTTTTTTCTACAACATTTATTCCTAATTCAGTGTTGTCTTCAAGTCCTAATGAGTTGATTGAGCGCAATCCTTTTGCTCTTTCGTCATTATCTCGCGATCTTGTTTTAGTAGAAAAAACAATTTCGTTTCCATTGTAACCTTCGACTGTAACTCGTCCAAGATCAAGGTTCAGTTTTCCTTTACTTACAGCTAATTTGTACGTTTTCGAATTATCTTCATTCGCACTTTTCGATTCGTTTTGCGCAAAAGTGTACGTAGACATCATCATAAAAGATGCAGCTACCAAAAATATTTTTCTTATCATTTTTTGATTTTTTGTTAATTATTATTTTCTAAAAAGAACCGCGTACGCTTCGTCTTTCACAAACGGTTTTGTTGTAGGATCCAAAACCATTTCTTGTAATTTATTTGTTAATTTCAAATCGATTTGATCGTTATTGATATGCGCTATCATTCCTATTAATTCCATTTGTACCATCGGATCATCTTGCTTCATAAAAATGTCTGTTAACTCTTTTGAAACGTCCGATTTAGGTAATTTTGAAGCAAGTGCTTCGAGTGCATTTAGTCGCACAATTGTATTGTTGTCATTTAAAGCTAAGTTGTATAAACTCTTTTTTAAATTGTGATCAATACTTGGTAAATCAGCTATTTTTGCAATTGCATTAATACGATTACTTGTTGATTCTTGATCGTTTAATGAACTTAAAATTTCATTTTTAAGGTTTTCATCTATACCAATTAATTCTTCTTTTGCTTGAACAACTTTTTCAACTTTTTTCTCTTTCGTAATTCTTACAAACTGAATTTCTTTTTCATTTTGTTCAGTTTTAATTTCAGTTGGATGAACAATTTCTGGTTGAATTTCTTCTACTTTTTTAACCTGCTTTTCTTTTACAATTTCAATTGTTTTTGGTGAATTTACTTGATCATTTTTTAATAAAAAATATCCACCAACACTCAATAAAACAAGCGCAGAAGCAGCAATACTCCAATTTTGAATTCTCCATTTCTTAGGCTGTTCAATTACCAAAGTTTTTTCTTCCTGTTTAGGAATCTCAGCCTGAATTCTTTTCCATAATTCTGCAGAAGGTTCTTTGTTTTCAAAGGCTTCTCTGTTTTTTTCGATATGTTTTTTTAAAGAATCATTCATTGCAAACGGTTTGTTGTAAGGTTTCGTAAATTTTCTTTTTTGCACGATGATATTTACTTCTCACCGTGTTGTGGCTCAATCCCAAAAGTTGAGCAATGTCTTCTTGCGGCATGTCTTCGAACAGAAATAGATTCACAATTGTTCTTGTATCCGTTGGTAATTCTTCAATTGCTTGTTGCAATTCTTCAATTTTACCATCCAACATTTGTTTTTCTTCCATGCTTTCTTCGCTGTCATCAATAATATTTGCTCCAGCAACATCAGAAAAATAAACTTTGTTTTTTCGTAAATGTGAAATTGATTTATTAATCGCAACTCTACTGAACCAAGCACCTAAATTTTCGATGTTTTTCAACTTTTGAATATCAGAGAAAAGTGAAATAAAAATTTCTTGTGTCAAATCTTCCGCATCAGAAACTTCTGTGACCAAACGATAAACAGAATTGTAAACTGATTTCGAATAGCGATGATAGAGCTGAGTATAGCCAGCCTCTACACCAGATTCGCACCAATCTAATAGTTGTTTATCATTTATTGAAAAATTTTCTTTCTCCAAAATTTTCAAGGTTTCATTGTTGTTTCTATTGTATAGACGCAGCAAGTTTTTGAATGTTGCATCAATTTTTAAAAAAGTTTTTGAAATTTAACAATTATTGAATTATTCACCCTGATTTTCAGTGATAATAAGTAAAATTTTGAATATAAATTTTAAAAAGGTTTTAGTTGATAAAATTCTATTCTCGATACAATTCTTATTCATTCCATTCCTAAAAATCACTCGAATTGACGAATTTTAATTCAAAACGCGCAAGATATATTCTTGATTATTTTTCTATTTTTGTTAGACACATAGTTAGTCGAAATTGAATATGAAAAAAATAGTTATCATCTTATCTTTGGTTGTAGGAGCCAAGTCTTTTGCGCAAGAAATTGAAGTCAAAAATCTTAAAAAACACGTTTATTTTTTGGCTGATGACAAAATGAAAGGAAGAGGAACTGGAAGTGAAGAAAATTTGAAAGCTGCAAAATATATTGCAAAAGAATTCAAAAAATATAAACTTCAACCTTTAGGAGAAGATGGATATTTTCAAGGATTTGAGGCGAAGGTAAAAAAAGTAAAAGTTGTTGACAGTATTCGTTCTGCAAAAAATGTGATTGCTTTTTTAGATAATAAAGCGGAGAAAACGATTGTGATTGGTGCACATTACGACCATTTGGGAGAAGGAAAGCAAGGAAGTTCTTTGGCGAAAGATAGTTATGGAATGATTCACAATGGTGCTGATGATAACGCTTCTGGCGTTGCTGGTTTGTTAGAATTGGCAAGATTTTACAGTAAAAATAAAGTGACAGAACCTGTTAATTTTCTATTCATTGCTTTTGGTGCAGAGGAATTAGGTTTGGTAGGGTCACGTTATTTTGTGAAACATCCAACGTATGATTTATCGAAAGTGCATTGGATGTTAAACATGGATATGATTGGTCGTTTGAACAAAGAATCTGGCGTTTCAATTATAGGTTATGGAACTTCTCCAACTTTCGAAACAATTTTTAATGAAATTAATCCGACTGATTTTGTTAAATTTTATACAGGTTATGAAGGTAGAGGCGGTTCGGATCAAACTTCGTTTTATGAGAAAGATATTCCAGTTTTATTTTTCCATACAGGCGGTCACGACGATTATCACAAACCAACTGACGATGCAGATAAAGTAGATTATGAATCGTTGAAAGGAATTCTTAATCTCGAAAAAGCTGTGATTGAGGAAAGTTTTAAAATTGAAACGATGCCGTTTAGAAGCACTGATAAAACTGAAAAATAATTGATAAAAATCTAAAATTATTTTTTTTCAATCCGTATTTTTGCAACAAATTTCAACGATTGAAAACGGATCTTTTATTAATCACACCACCTTTTACGCAATTAAATACACCATATCCTGGAACAGTTTATTTAAAAGGATTTCTAAACACACTTTCATATTCAACTTTTCAAGCTGATTTAGGTTTAGATGTTATCTTACAATTATTTTCAAGAAAAGGTTTAATTGATTTATTTGAATTTATTCAAAATCAAGAGATTGAATTAGGTGATAATAGTAAAAGAATGGTGATGTTAAGCGACGAATATATCGCAACTATTGATCCTGTTATCCGATTTTTACAAGGAAAAAATTCGACCTTAGCTGATTCAATTATTCAAGATGGATATTTACCAGAAGCTTCTCGTTTTGCAGAAGTTGAAGATTTGGAATGGGCTTTTGGTTCGATGTCTTTTCAAGATAAAGCGAAGCATTTGGCAACGCTATATTTAGAAGATTTATCGGATTTAATCATTGAAGCTGTTGATGAAAATTTTGGTTTTTCTCGTTATGCTGAACGTTTAGGAAGATCGGCAAATTCTTTTGATGAATTGTATCAAGAATTACAGAAAGCCCCAACTTATATTGATAAAATTACACTTTCGGAGTTAGAGAAATTAATTCAGAAAACGAATCCAAAAATGATTGGTTTTTCGGTTCCTTTTCCAGGGAATCTATATTCGGCTTTCCGTTGTGCGCAATATATAAAAGCAAATTATCCTGAAATTGTGGTGGACATGGGCGGAGGTTTTCCAAATACGGAATTACGTTCTTTAAGCGATCCACGAGTATTTGAGTTTTTCGATTTTATTACATTAGATGACGGTGAAGCGCCAACTGAACAATTGTTAAAATATATCAATCAAGAAGTTGAAATTTCTGATTTAAAAAGAACTTTTGCACTTCAAAATCAACAAGTTTCTTATATTAACAATCAAACTATTCGTGATTATAAATTTAGCGAAGTTGGAACGCCAGATTATACGGACATCAAATTAGATCAATATATTTCTGTCATCGAAGTGGTTAATCCAATGCATCGTTTGTGGAGTGATGGACGTTGGAACAAGCTGACGATGGCACATGGATGTTATTGGGGAAAATGTACGTTTTGTGATATTTCGTTAGATTATATTAAGATTTATGAACCAATTGCGGCAAAACAAATTGTGGACAGAATGGAAGAGTTGATTGAAACTACTCAAAATACAGGTTTCCATTTTGTTGATGAAGCTGCTCCACCAGCATTAATGCGAGAAGTTGCGTTAGAAATTCTTCGAAGAAAATTGACCGTAACGTGGTGGACAAATATCAGATTCGAGAAAAGTTTTACTTACGATTTGTGTCGATTACTAAAAGCTTCGGGCTGTATTGCGGTTTCTGGTGGTTTGGAAGTAGCTTCGGATCGATTGTTAAAACTAATTGATAAAGGTGTGACCGTGGAACAAGTTGCAATTGTGAATCGTAATTTTACTGAAGCTGGAATTATGGTACATGCGTATTTGATGTATGGTTTTCCGACACAGACGAAGCAAGAAACCATTGATAGTTTGGAAATGGTGCGTCAAATGTTTGAATTAGGAATTCTTCAATCAGGATTTTGGCATCAATTTGCGATGACAGCACATAGTCCAGTTGGGTTGAATCCAGAGAAATATCAAGTGATTAATCATAGCACCGAATTAGGAACTTTTGCAAATAATGATATGATTCACGAAGAGAAATCAGGCTTAATTCACGATCAATTTTCGTATGGATTAAAGAAATCATTGTTTAATTACATGCATGGTGTTGGTTTTGAATTATCGCTGAATGAATGGTTTGATTTTAAAGTTCCGAGAACGTCAATTCAACCAAATTATATCGAAACAGTTTTGAATAATGAAACTTTCATAACGCATAAACCAACGCAAAAAGTAGTTTGGTTAGGAGGGAAGCCTCAAATAGAATTTGTTACGAAAACCAAAAAAGGGAAGACTTTTGAGAATGCTGTTTTACAGTTTCATACCAAACAAGATTATCTTGAAATTGTTGTGGACAAAGCGATTGGTGAATGGTTGGTTGATTTTGTTCAATACTTGAAAGAAAGTCCAAAAGCAGTTTCGTATCAACAAATGAAACAAAATTTTGAAGAAAAAGCGCTAACAGATTTTGAGATTTTTATCTATTCAAAACAAGCCGAAAAATTAAAAGAAACAGTTTTACTAATTGTATAAACATAAAAAAAACCTTGAATAATTCAAGGTTTTTTTTGGTAGATATGAATTTGTATTAATTTTGATCAAATGATTTTAAAGAACCATCAGCATTAAACATTCTTTGGTATAGAATCTAGTTCTTTAGTTTCTATAATGTTTGGAGCAACTTTTTTTAATAATGTACTACGGATTAGTATCAATATTTTTCATGTTTAATAAAATTAAAACATATATAGATTTTACTTTACTTTAACCAACTCTACACGTCTATTTTTAGCTTTATTTTCTTCTGTATCATTTGCTACCAATGGTTTTTCAGCTCCGTATCCTATAGCAGATAAACGTGTTTTATCAATACCTAAAGCAATTAGTTTTTGCATTACAGCATTTGCACGATCATTAGATAGTTTTTTGTTATGCTTAGCGTCGCCAGAATTATCAGTATGCCCTTCAATTGATATTTTTAATGTGTTATCTTTCTTTAAGGCATTTGCAATTTCAGTCACAATCTCATCACCTTCTTGCGTGATTTTTGCTTGATCAACATCAAAATTAATATATAAAATAGATTTTCCATTCTTAGTCAAATCCTCAGCAATTTCGTCTGCTGTTACTTTGGTGATAGTTTGCTTAAAGTCTGTTTCTTGTAGTACATTAAGCGAAGCACCAGCATTGTTAGAAAGGTATTGTATATATACATTTCCTTTATCTTTTGTACGTAATACCCAAAACTTCATATTTTGTCCAGCGTATCCCATATCACCTTCGCCTCCTTTATTCGGATCTTGTTTATTGTAACGCTCATATTCTTCTTTGGTTATTTCACCATCAAACACTTTAACAGCCCCGATAGATTGTAAATAATCAGCCATACTTTTTTCAAAGAAATGTTGCGAAAATTCTTCTCCTTGTTTAGGTGAAACAAAAGTTTTATACAACTTTCCTTCAAAAGGTGTCATAACACCGTTAATAGGAAAAAAACATATGTCAAATTGTTTTACCAAAGGTTTGTTCATTTCTTTTAAACCTTGCGGAAGATTTATGAAAGGAAAATCTCCAATATCAGCTGTTGAAAATGGAATTTTGCTGATGTCAAATCCATTATCAGCAATCGTATTTTCTTGTTTTTGATTAGTATCTACTATAACATTATCCGTTTTCTTTTCTTCTGTTTTGTTGTTACAAGAAACAATCAAAGTAGCTGCAATCGCTACAATAAATAGTTTATTCATCGCTGTTCAAATATTAATTTTATAGTATTATTTGAGATAAAAATACTATAAATTATTATCATACAGTTATTTATTTACGTAATTATTTTAATCTTCTATTTAGATCTTTATTAAAAGTCATCCTCTTTCATTCAAATTTGTTTAATATAATTCAATTGTCGTAAGTTGGTTACTTCAAACAAGTTATTTAGTATTTTTAGTCGATTTCAAAGCCCATATAATTAGTAAAGGTTGCATGAATAATCGTGCTAATCTTTTTTGATCTGTATCCAATCCAAAACCATCTCTTTTGTTTTTATATTGAGCCCAGTTTCCAGGAAAAACAGCCCCAAAAAAACAAGCTGCTATTTTTCCAACTATTTCTTTTTTACTATCTGGAGCTAAAACAATCGTACTACCCAAGGCTATTTCTGCAATTCCCGAATACACAACTGTGTCATCTTTGGGTAAAGGAACCCAATTTGGTACTTGTGTCTTGAATTCTTTTCTAGCTATAGTTAAGTGAGCAATTCCTGCTCCAATCAAAAAAGCTCCTAAGGTATATCGTGCGATGTTTTGTGTCGTGTTATTTTTCATGGTATTCATTTTTAGAATGTTATTATTCAATAATGAATCAAAAATCGTACAACTAACACTTAATGGGTTTTGAATAGGTGAAAAATCAAGATTTTTTATTTGAAATTTATAGGGAATTAATTTATTATGTTTTACGCTTAACTTTTTACGTTTTTTTCTTTCTTGCTGTCACATTTATTATGTTGAAGAATAAGATGAAAATTGTTTTAAAACGTTTAACTTCTTGATATAATTTTCTACATTACATTTCGAAAATCACTCGAAGTGACGGTATTTGATGTGAGTAT
Source organism: Empedobacter sp. UBA5924 (assembly GCF_002431085.1). NCBI lineage: Bacteria > Pseudomonadati > Bacteroidota > Flavobacteriia > Flavobacteriales > Weeksellaceae > Empedobacter > Empedobacter sp. UBA5924. Next base: position 6,247 of record NZ_DJDM01000055.1, on the reverse strand, counting down.
TGAAACTTGTTACTGAGTTTACGAAGTGTCGAAGTGTCGAACCGAATCCTCTAATTTTCTAACCACAATAGAAACATAGTTTTTTTTATTTTAGAAATTGTATAGTTCAGTAAACTGAAAAATATCGATTTATTTACTATGATTAAAACATTTCGATTCTAAATCGTCGGATTTTTAACTCCTTTTTCAATATTCAAAATCCTTTTTTTACAATGAATTTATAAATCGTCATTGCTGAAAAGTCGAGTGTCAATTCGGCGTAAAGAGCGTTAAAAATGATTTATGTTCGCATTTCATATGCGAATGTTCTAAAGCATTTAGCGAGTAGCCGTTATTGACCGACTTGTAAGCACAGACTTGATTTTTTGATTACTTTTTGATCAAGCAAAAAGCAATAAATAGAGAACTTCTTATTATCGCAAATTCCATTTAGAATTTCATCTCTATTATCACGCGCGCGCGCATTCGCACCTGTTAATCCTATATTCCTCCTAAAATATCCCCCTCCGACAGGTTTTAAAAAATACATTAATAAATGAAAAAATTAACACTAATCATTTTATGAAGATCATTTACTTTCTTATTGTGTTGTCTTCGGGGGATAGAGTGTGAATCTGTTTACTCTTTCATAATTTTACATAAGTTTTTTAATTCAACATTAGTTTTAAAAGCCACTCCTTTTCCAGTACATCGCGCCAACTTTGTTTTTGGGAAAGGGGTTTTGGTTTTTTATTTCAAATTTGTTCTTTATTTTCATTTTTTGAGCGCAAAAAACGAAACAAAAAACGCTTGGCTGTAAACCTCTCTACTAAAAATGTTTTCACTCCTCTAAAGATTTTACAAACCCTACGGGCTAAAACCTTTTTAACGTTGCACTCAACCATTTTCTTAACGTGAGAGTTTTAATGCCGGTTTTTCATCCTTTTTCAATATTCAAATTCATTGTCATATAAATTCTCAAATCCCGCACCTCGAATTTCGAATTTCGCGTCTCGAATCTCGAATCTAAAATCTAACATCTAATCTGTACTTTTTACTTAATACATAGTACATAGTACATCCTAACAATCCCTTCCGATACACGAACCACGAACAAACCATACGGAACACATATACAATGGATACAGAATGGATATAGCGCGGATACATAACCGATACAGAAAAGTGTCATTTTCGATATACACCGATACAGAAATTTAACACTTTTTAACACTTTATTTTCTAATATTCTGTCATTTCAAGAAATCTAATCTGTACATAATTGAATTCTCTCAATACTAAAATCTCACATCTCACATCTAAATAATAGGTAGCAGAGCCCAATAAATTTGGAAAATGACATGAAACGCTTTACATTTAGTGTGCGAATAAAAAAGATAAAACGAATGCTTTCAAAGTCTCCTTACCGAGGCTCTGATAGAGAGCGTGTAAAGAAAGGATAGCCCTTTGCTTTACGATCCGTGTTTTAAAAATGCTATACGGAGGTTTGTTCTTTAAAAGAAAAGGAAAAACTAACAGACTTTGTCTGGCGGTTTTTTACGGATGAATGGAAATTGTTTCGTTCTCATTTTGTGTTGGGTTTTATGGAACGATGTTTCTCGTGTATGAAGAAATACTTGCAAAAAAAAGCAAGGCGGCTTCACACTTTAGACTCAAGGGCGACCAAACCCATCTTAAAAACTCGAAAGTTTAAAAGTTACCTCTAAAGCATACGTGAAAACCGCCCATGCCATATACGAAAGTACAAAACTTTTTAGACATGGAGCGATTCCACGATAGTCTCGAGGTAAAATTGGTCGTTTTGAGCCGAGAACCCATCGTAAGTAATTTGTCTTTATAGACTAATTATCAATTCGCTATTACAAATATAATACTTTTTTAATTAAATGCAAATTATTTTCTAATTAAAAACCTATAGACATTAATGAATAGTAGTGGTTCTAAATATAGAGAGCAAATAGGAGGTAAGTTAAGATCTCATCGTTTGAAACTTTTTTTATCAATTGATGATATTATTCTTATGACTGAAATTTCAAAAAGTTCAGTTTTAAAAGTTGAAAAAGGAATTGCAAAAGATATTGATTTATATATTGAATATGCAAAAGCAGTTCAGTACCCATTAGAAACATTATTAGACTTTAAAATTCCTCTTAAACCTCTCAATGAATTACCTAAAGATAGAATAGAATCTTTAAAATTGACATCAAAAATTAGGGAACAAATAGTAAATACAAACTTTCTTAATAAAGGTAAAACTGTTGCTGAAATAAAAGAGGAGTTAGTTCGGTTAAAATTAGTACCGAAAGATATTACTTCTGTTGCTATCGCTGGTGTTATGAGGAACTTAAAAAACGATGAGTTGGTCAGTTCAGAAGAAACAACTGGTAGAAAGGCTATTTATATAAAGCCTAAGAAATAATTATAATACCATAATGACTTCTAGAATTTTTACTTTTCGTAAACATCAATACTAAATCATAATTTTATGAGAGATCCCAAACGAATAAAACCTTTACTTGAAAGAATCGAAAAAATATGGATCGAAACCCCAGATTATAGGCTTGGTCAACTAATAATGGTTATTGCTAGAACTGGTGAACATAATCCTAAATTATTTAATTTGGAAGAATCAGAATTACTTAAAAAGTTAGATGAATTTGAAAAAACACAAAACATTAAGTAATTAAAAACGTTTTATTTAAAAACAATATACTAAATTAGTAGGGTTAGCTTGTAGGCAAGTTTAATGTTAGTAATGGTACTCTGGAGTTAATTTTAGGTTTGTCTAACTCCAGAGTATTTTATTTATATCTAAATTTCGTAGTGTAAATAATTATTCAATTTCTGTCAACAGCCTTGCAATTTCTATTTTTTCTTGAAGCAAGTCAATTTCTTTTTTCATTTTCAATAATTCTTTTTGCAAAGAATCATTGGTTTGTAATGTGCTTTCCTGTTTGTTAAGACCTCACAATAAATTTTGCACGATATTCCATTTTTTCTATTGCTGAATTAATTTCATCAATGACTATTTTTGAAATTTCATCAATAATTAAGTATTCATTTAATTCTATTTCAGTAGATAGCTCAACTTCCATATTTTTTAAGTAAGTACAAAACAATTCAATCCTACTTTTTCTCAAATGCATTTTATCAATCCAACTTTTACTATCTTCAATCAGGTATGTAATTTCACATATTTCATCGAAGATATCAGTATCAAATATATTTGTATCAAATAATACAGTTTCAATATAAACAAATAGTTTACTTAAATTTGATATATAATATCCTCCACATAATGTTATAAAATATTTAGGATTTTTTAAATGTTTTTCATTTGTATGAATTAAATTAAAATCAGTTAGCTTATCTATTATTAATTTACATACATCTTCACTCGCACCAAAATTTGATACAAATTTTACTATTTCTTGAAAATCTATTTCAGCATTATCTATTCTGGCATTTAATTGAAGATATTTTAATAAGTATAAGATAATTAGCTGTTGCTTTTGAGAACCTAACTTTGAATCAAATATATTTAAAGCTTCAGACCGTTCTTCCTTATAATACTTCCATGGTCCTAAAACACTTCCTTTAAACACTTCATGAAATGGAAATGAAAAACTAGCTTCACCTTCAACATAATCTCTAATAGCTTTGTCAGCTTGGATATGTCCAGATATTAAAAAATTTTGAATTAATGTTATACCTTTTCGTGTATTACGATCACTTAAATATTCCAATAATTTTGAATTTATTTCATTTAATACACTTCTTTGTACAATTTTAAAGAACAATCCTAAGTCAGAAATATTCAATATAGCTCCTGTTTGAAGTTCGACAGTTGCAGTTTGATCTTTTAATTTTCTGGCTGCATAATTTAGTCGTTTTGATAAAACATCTTTAAAAGAAGGAGGATTAATCCAAAACTTTTTTAATTCATGAGCATTAAATATGGAACTATTTTTGTGTTTAATATATGTAGAATCTCTTAAAGATATAAAAACTAAACATTTAAAAGTTTTTGAAATTGAAATTGCTTCCGAAAATACATTTGTTTCTAAAGTATCATCTTCATAGAGATCAACATTGTCAATTACAATTATACATAATTGTTGTGATGCAATATAATTATAAACCTTCTCAACGTAAGGTTCAACATTTTTAAAGTCTTTATCAATTAATTCTATGATTTTTTCTTCAAATTTTTCTTTATTTTTACTCAATAAGGCATACGGGCCTCTTTTTAATGCTTCAATTTCTGATTGGTAAGCAGGTAAAATAACTGATTCGAAATCTGTTGGATTATCATCATGATCCTGTAATAAATATTCATTTAATGATTTATATAAAAATTCACGTGGATTACCGCTAATTCCCATTTTTTCATAGTCAATATATACCCATTGTGCTTTTTGATCATTTAATATTTCTTTAGATTTTATTAATTCAAAATGTTTGAGATATGTCGATTTACCAGAACCTACAGAACCTATTATTAAAGTCACTGGAGAAGTAATATTAGGCTTAGATATACTTAATAAATCATTAATAACATCTTTCTTAGAGTCTCTTTTTATCTTTTTAGCAGGCTCAATAATTTCAGGTTTATACTGAGTTAAGTGAATTTGTAATGTTTTATCGAATTTTGTTCGATTATCGCTTTCTACATAACATTCTTTTAATATATCTTCATCAGACAATAAAGCTTCTGACATAATTGCTTTATCTATTCCAACCATTATATGATCAGCAATACTGTTTCTTCCTAACCTGTAATCAGAATTATCAAGTACATTTATTAATCTATTATTAAGAATATAATCCTCTTCTCCTGTAATATTTGATAAACTGCCATTTTCAACGTTATGAACTTCAAATACATTAAATAATTCTTCTGCATCATTTAAATCATCAAAAGGAAACAAAATATTTGCATATAATTTTTCTCTATCTGAATAATTTGTAGTAAAATAACACCAACAATTTCCATTAGTTACAATGACAACATCTGCTTTTTTATTTTTTGCATAGTCTTCAGCTTGATTAATAGCATTCTTTATTTCAGTAGCTTTTAAAATAGTTCCAGTAACTTTAAGCCTTTTACGTTTTGTTGGTGAAGGAAATGAAACTCCATATTTTTTTGCTTCAATAATAATTTTAAAATCACCTGCTGTCAATAGATAATCTATATAACCATCTCTAACTCCTGTTGTATGAGGTTCAACACTAATTTGACCGTGTTGCCATTGTAGTACTTCTCTAATTATTCGATCAATTATATCGAATCTGGTTTGTGCTTCGGATTCATTTTCTAAACTCTTATCTAATGCTCTTTTATGTATATCTGCAAATATTTCGGAAATTTCGCCCCAATCCATCATTCTATATTAGTATTTTTCGTAAATATAATTAAAAACTTTGTATAATATTATTAACCATAACATAACCTTTAGAATAATAAATAACCTCTTTAAAAGTGATTTTAAGGAGGTTATTTGTTTTTACGTGAAACCGTAATTTATTGTTAAATGGTTGTTGTATGTTTGGAATAATATTACGAAATGAAGATATAGGGGATATTTAATGAAGCTATATTTTACTTCGTGAAAACAAGATTAGGCAAAACTTCTATATAAACTATAAAAATGAAATTTACTTCTAAAATAGAACAAAATTCTAAAACTTATGAAAATATTGATGATTTAATAAAAAAATCAATAACAGAAATTTTACTAGATAATATTGACATTATAAGTATTGCTGTTAAAAATAGAAATAAATTTGAGGGTTGGTTAAAATTTGAGTTAGCTAAGAAATTAAATCAATTAAACTTAAGAGATGTTATAGTTGAATCTAAATATGAAAATAGTAGAGATAGATACGATTTAACATTTATGAATGGTGACTATTCAACATACTTCATTGAATTAAAAACTCCAAATACAAATTGGAATATTAATGGTGTAAAAAAATGTGGAAGACCAATTACGAAAAATATTGCTTCAATAATTTCCGACACAAAGAAATTGAATACAAAATATGGAATTATTGCTTTTGTTTTATTTCCAATTCCTCAAAACAGCAAATTGTGGGAAGCATATTTTGAAAGAATTAAAACTGAATGTAATTTACCAATTAATATTGAAAAAAATTGTAATAGAATAAATATAGTTTTTGATAAAGAAGGTAATAATTGTGATTTAATTATATGTAGTTATTTTGTAAGCTTCCCCAAAATTAG
>NZ_DJDM01000032.1:0-42003 GCF_002431085.1 Empedobacter sp. UBA5924 | reverse complement strand
TTTATTTCTTGAGGCTTTTTTGTATTTATGGATTTCGCTTTAGGCTGAAGGCTGTAAGCTTAATGCATCTTCAAACTATGTTCTATGAAACAAGAAGCTTCCTTTCATCCAACAAGAAGCTTCTAATTAGTCAACGAGAAGCTTCTTCTTTATAAAAAGGAAGCTTCCTTTATAACTTACAACTCATAAATCGAAAAGCCCCTATTTCCCTCAAGTGGATATTTTAACTTCTACTTCTATTCCTGTAAGTCTTAAATCTTACGTCTTATAACTTATTACTCAAAACTCAGAACTTACAACCCGCGTTAGGGATAGTAGTGGAAATCCTTTTGTAGAAATTGGATTTTCCTGTAATCACTTCCAATTTTCTTCTACAAAAGATTGCAACGGATAGCCCGACCGAAGGGAACGCTATAATAATACGCATTTGAATGAAGAATTTTTATATATTTAGGTTTTAAAGTAAACAGGATATGAAACCATTTAATGTGCGTGTATATGCGTTATTGGAACACAAGGGAAAGGTATTGGTGATTCACGAGCCGTTTCAGGGAGAGTTAATTTATAAGTTTCCTGGCGGTGGATTGGAGTTTGGTGAAGGAACAAAAGATTGTATAAGGAGAGAGATAAAAGAGGAATTGAATTTGAAAGTAGAAGTTCATGAACATTTTTATACACAAGATTTTTTTGTGTTGAATGCTTTTGATCCGACAGAACAGGTTTTATTGATTTATTATAAAGCGACAATTACAGAGAAAGCATTGGATAAATTGAAAGTTTTGGATGCGGATATCAACGAATTGTTGTGGTTATCCAAAGAAGAATTGAATGTAGAGAAATTTACGTTAGACGCAGATAAAGTGGTAGTTGATTTGTATAAAAAAGAAAACTTCGAATCTTAAGACTCGAAGTTTATTATTTTTTGATCATCAAAATACTGTATAACGGCGTATTTCATTAACAAGGTTTGTTCATTTGTTTTGAGAGGTGGTAAATCTTCCAACAACTCAAAATGTGGCCAACCATCTGGATCTAATCCATCGAAACGATAAAAACCAAAAGGTTCTAACACGCGACAAACTGCAATGTGTAATAAATTGAGTTTATCATCTTTTTTGAATCGTTTTTTTCCTTGTCCTAATTCTTGAACACCGATCAAAAAAAGAATCGTATCTAAATCTGGTCTTTCACCGTCTGTGAAATTTTGTTGAAAGAATTCTTCAATCAGTTTCCACTTGTTGGTGTTTGATGATGATTCTTCTGTAATTTTTGATATATCCATTTAGAATTTACGTCCTTTGTGACGCATATGTGGGTTTTGTAATTGCGAATTACTTACGTTGAAACGTTTCATTTGATCATTCATCATTTTGATTTGATCTGTAAACATTCCTTTCGAATCGTTTTTCTTCGCTTCTTTAATGTAACCTTCCGCTTCTTTCTTTTTACCTTTTGACATTGCAGCTCCAGCCAAAGATAAATTAGCCATTGCTCTGTCATGATCAAACGATAAACCGTAGTTTAAGGCTTCTTTCATATATTTTTCTGAAACCCCTACATTGTCCTGCGCTTCAGTAATTCCCATCATGTAGTGGTAATATCCCATTTGTTTAGGAATTAATTCTGATGATGGATTTTTGATCTTTTGTAACCATTTTTTCGCTTTTGCCATATCCTCTTTACGTAAAAACCAGAAAGCTAACAAGATGTTTTCGTTTCTGAAATAGAATAAAATTGGAAATACAGTGACTAATAACGAAACAAATCCCCAACCGTATTCGCGAATGGTAAACAAAAAGATTGCTAAAACGATTAATACAGCGGCGATTACTAATTTAATGTATTTGTTCATCGATTATAAATATGATTTGATATTATCTGCAATTTCGATCATTTTCTCGGCAGATAATTGAAGTTTTGGATTTGAGAAATTGATATCTTGCATTGTATTTAGAGGAACCAAATGCACATGTACATGTGGTACCTCTAAACCAACAACAGCTACGCCAACGCGTAAACAAGGTATTGCTTTTTCTATAGCTTGTGCAATTTCGTAAGAAAAGTCCATTAAACCTAAATAGGTTTCTTTGTCTAAATCGAAGATTTTATCGACTTCTTTTTTCGGGATAACCAATACATGACCTTCTACCAAAGGAAAAGCGTCCAAAATAGCGATGTACTTATCGTTTTCGGCAATTTTGTATGATGGTATTTCTCCGTTTATAATTTTAGTGAAAATGCTTGCCATATGTTTTTAATTTTTGAAATCTTAGTCCAAAGATATTTCTAAAATTTCAAAATTTAAAGTCATTCCGTTAGGTAATGTAATTTCTGCAACTTCTCCAAGTGATTTTCCTAACAATCCTTTTGCGATTGGAGTATTCACAGAGATACGCATTTTAGCTAAATCAGCTTCAGATTCAGGTACCAAAGTGTACACTAATTCTTGTCCGTTCGCTGTATTTTTTATTTTAACTTTTGATAATATTGATACTTTAGAATGGTCTAATTTAGATTCATCAATTACGCGTGCATATGCTACAACTTCTTTCAATTTAGCAATTTGCATCTCTAACATTCCTTGAGCCTCTTTTGCAGCATCATATTCTGCATTTTCAGATAAATCTCCTTTATCACGCGCATCAGCAATTTGTTGCGAAATTTTTGGACGCTCAAAAGTTTCTAACTGATGAAGCTCTTCACGCAACTTTTCTAATCCCTCTTTCGTTACATATTGTATATTTGCCATAACAACAATGTTTAATTTTTTATTAAATAGATCTTATAAAATAAATAATCCTACACATATGTAATACTATGCGCAGGACTATTTAGTTATTGTACTACAAAGATAATAAAAAAAATACAGCAAATTAAAAATGAAACAATTTATTAAAACGATTCTAAATAAGGTTATTTTGGTTAGTGTTTTTGCTGGCTTATTTCAAGGCTGCAATTCAGATGATGGTACAGTAAGTTGTGTGCCAAATACAATTGTGAATGTATCAATCAATATCAATTTACCATTATATTCTAATCTTAATAATCCAGGAGGATGGGTATATGTTGAAGGAGCAACAGCAGGTTCTAGAGGTTTGATTGTGGTACGTACAGCTTCTAGTTTCAAAGCTTACGATCGCAATGCGCCGCATATTTGTCCTGGTGCAGAAACCACTCTGTATGTAAAGAATGACATCAGTATTGTGTGTGATGCAGATAATTCTGAATGGATTTTATTGACAGGACAACCTACAAAAGTAGCGAATAGAGCGCCAAGAACATACCAAGTGTATGTAAATGCAAATGGAACCCTTACAATAACAAATTAAATTTTTTATCTAAAGTTTTTTTAATTCACTCAAAAAATAATAATCTTTGCAGGCATCGAAATTATACTTCTTTATTATGCATGCATAAGTTTTTCGAATTGTTTTTGAATTAAATTATTTTTAAAAAAAGATAATTTCGTTGTAAAGATTACTCAAATCCATTATTTTTGGTAAATCAAAATTTTATCAATTAAAAAATATTAATAATGAGCATTATTTCGCATATCCATGCAAGACAAATTTTAGATTCTCGTGGTAACCCAACTGTAGAAGTAGACGTGTATACAGAATCAGGTGTTTTAGGTCGTGCAGCTGTTCCATCAGGAGCATCTACAGGAGAGTATGAAGCAGTAGAATTACGTGATGGTGGAGACTTGTACTTAGGTAAAGGAGTTTTGAAAGCTATCGAGAATGTAAATGAAGTGATTGCTCCAGAATTAATTGGTTTTTCTGTTTTTGAACAAAATTTAATCGATCAAGTAATGATTGATTTAGACGGAACTGAAAACAAAGCTAAATTGGGTGCTAATGCAATTTTGGGTGTTTCTTTGGCGGTTGCAAAAGCTGCAGCAGAAGAATTAGGTTTACCATTGTTTAGATACATCGGTGGAGTTAATGCAAACACATTACCAGTTCCAATGATGAATATCGTAAATGGAGGTTCTCACTCTGATGCGCCTATTGCGTTCCAAGAATTCATGATTATGCCAGTTCAGGCAGCATCTTTTTCTGACGCTTTACGCAAAGGAACAGAAGTTTTTCATGCATTAAAGAAAATTTTACACGACCGTGGTTTATCTACAGCAGTAGGTGACGAAGGTGGATTTGCACCAACTTTTGATGGCACAGAAGATGCTTTAGATACTGTAATTTCTGCAATAGAAAAAGCAGGTTACAAAGCAGGTGAAGAAATTATGATTGCATTAGATTGTGCATCATCAGAGTTTTATCACGATGGAAAATATGACTATACAAAATTTGAAGGAGAGAAAGGAGCTATCCGTACTTCTGCAGAGCAAGCAGCTTATTTAGCAGAATTGACAGAGAAATATCCAATTATTTCTATCGAAGATGGTATGGATGAAAACGATTGGGAAGGTTGGAAAATCTTAACAGATAAAATCGGTAAACGTGTTCAGATTGTTGGAGACGATTTATTGGTAACGAATGTAACTAAATTAGAAAAAGCAATTGATGTTGAAACAGCAAATTCTATCTTAGTAAAATTCAATCAAATTGGTACGTTAACAGAAACGATCAAAGCAGTACAAATGGCGCAAAATGCACGTTATACAGCAGTTATGTCTCACCGTTCTGGAGAAACAGAAGATGCTACAATTGCAGATTTAGCTGTTGCTTTGAACACAGGACAAATTAAAACTGGTTCTGCTTCTCGCTCTGATCGTATGGCGAAATACAACCAATTATTACGTATTGAAGAGATTCTTGGAGAAACTGCAATTTTTCCAGGGCTTAAGGCTTTTAAAGTTAAGCGATAAAATAATTTGAGACTGATATTTATCAGTCTCAAATTAATAAAAAAAGTGTAAATTACGCAATAAATAATATAAACTATAAAATGTCAGATAAGGTAATATTAAATTACAACGGAAATGAGTTGGAGCTACCTGTTACAACTGGTACAATGGATGAAAAATCTATTGATATTTCCAAGTTAAGAAGTGCTACTGGATTAATCACAATGGATCCAGGTTACAAAAATACAGGGGCATGCGAATCTAAAATTACATTTTTAGATGGTGAAGAAGGTAAGTTGATGTACCGTGGATATCCTATTGAACAATTAGCAGAGAAATCTTCTTTCGTAGAAGTAATGTATTTGTTAATCAAAGGAGAATTACCTACACAAGCTGAATTAGATAAATTTATCGCTGATATTAATGAGTATAACTATGTGTCAGAAGATTTAATCAAAATCTTAGATGCATTCCCAAGTTCTGCTCACCCAATGGGAGTATTAACATCTTTAACAGCTGCTTTATCAGCATTCAACCCAAAAGTTGTTGATGTTACTTCTCCAGATGATATGTACAAAGCGGCAGTTACTTTATTAGGTAAATTCCCAGTATTAGCGTCTTGGACACAAAGAAAAATTAAAGGATTACCAGTTAACTACTCTAACGATAAATTATCTTATGTAGAAAACTTTTATCAATTATTATTCAAAAAACCAGGTCAAGAATTAGACTTAGATCCAGTTATTATTGATGCAATTGACAAATTATTAATCTTACACGCAGATCATGAGCAAAACTGTTCTACATCAAGTGTACGTTTAGTAGGTTCTTCTCATGCAGGTTTATTTGCTTCTATCTCTGGAGGTATTTCTGCATTATGGGGACCATTACACGGAGGTGCTAACCAAGCAGTATTAGAAATGTTAGAAGCGATCAAAAATGATGGTGGAGATGTTGAAAAATACTTAGCTAAAGCAAAAGATAAAAACGATCCATTCCGTTTAATGGGATTCGGACACCGTGTTTATAAAAACTTTGACCCTCGTGCGAAAATCATCAAAGTAGCTGCGGATAACGTTTTAGAGAAATTAGGAATCAATGATCCTATTTTAGATATTGCGAAAAAATTAGAACAAGCTGCTTTAGAAGACGAGTATTTCAAATCAAGAAACTTATATCCAAACGTAGATTTCTATTCAGGAATTATCTACAAAGCGTTAGATATCCCAACTGAAATGTTTACAGTTATGTTTGCTGTTGGACGTCTACCAGGATGGATTGCACAATGGATGGAAATGCGCGAAACAAATCAACCAATTGGTCGCCCTCGTCAATTATACACAGGAGCACCATTACGTGATTACGTTGAAATTGAAAACAGATAAGAATTTTCTTATTTATCATATAATCCGAAAATCAAACTTTGATTTTCGGATTTTTTTTAACAATTAATTTTTAGAGATTGTTTGTTTAAAATATGTTAAAACCTTATTTTTAAGTAAATTAAATTTTGTAACCATGAAATTTGAGAAAATACATAATAAAGGTCAAGCGCAAATCTTCGAAAACAAATACCTCGAAATGTTGACAAAAGGTCATCCCGCAGTTATTTGGGGAATGTACATTCCTCTACTTTCCTATTGTATTTATTATGGAATTTCTAGTTACGATTTATCAGTCTTAACAGTTGTCAGTCTATTTTTTGGAGCGATGTTATTTTGGACCTTGTTCGAATATTTTGCGCATCGTTATCTTTTTCATTGGACAGCCGAACAACCAAGTCTAAAACGAATTGTTTACATTTTTCATGGAAATCATCATCATTATCCACGCGATAAACAACGTTTGTTTATGCCTCCAGTTCCAAGTATTCTTTTGGCGTCAATCATTTTCTTGATTCAATATTTAATTTTAGGGAAATACACCTTTGCTTTCTTTCCTGGTTTTATGATTGGCTATTTATTGTATGCGTCTATGCATTATTTGATTCATGCTGTTGCGCCGCCTTTCAAGTTTATGAAACCTCTTTGGCGCAATCATCATTTGCATCATTATAAAGACGAAGAATTAGGTTTTGGCGTTTCCAATACGTTTTGGGATCGTATTTTCGGAACAATGTTCGACCTAAAGAATGAAAAAGAAGACAAAGAAAAAGTAAAAGAATTGATGTTTGAGAAGAAAAGTTAATTTTTCGTATCTTCCGTCAAATTAATCACACATATAAAAATGAAAAAATATACTTTACTTGCAATTGGATTACTTGCTTTCAATCAAGCAAACGCGCAGTATTCTAAAGAAAATCAAAAGAAATATGTCGAAGAATTAGCCTCTGATGCTATGCAGGGTCGAAAATTTGGAACGCCCGAAAATCGATTGGCTGCTGAATTGATTGCTGAAAAATTCAAACAAAATAAATTAAAACCTTGTGTTGGTGATTCATATTTAATCGAATTTGAATATAAAGGCAAAACAGGACAAAATGTTTGCGGAATTAAAGAAGGTAAATCGTCTGATATTTACGCTGTAGGTGCGCATTTTGATCATGTTGGAACAGATGACAAAGGTGAGGATAAAATTTTTAATGGAGCAGATGATAATGCAAGTGGAACTTCGGCTGTAATGGCTTTGTCTGATTATTTCAAAAACAAAAAAGTTAAGCAAACTATGATGTTTATGGCTTTTGATGCTGAAGAAATTGGATTAATTGGCTCTAAAATGTTGGTAGAAAACACAGATTTTCAGTCTTATTTACCAAATATGAAAGTGATGTTGAATTTAGAAATGATTGGAACTGTTTCTGCTTTCGGTGAAGGAAAAGTATATATGACGGGTAGCGATCGTTCGGATTTGATGAATTTGATGAATAATAATTCTACTAAAACATTCAAAGTTGAAAACGACCCTTATTTGCAGCAACAATTATTTTATCGTTCGGATAATGTAAATTTTGTGAATCATAAAGTGGTATCGCATGCGCTTTCTTCTGTAAACATGGAGAATCAACATCATTATCATCAAAAAAACGATGAAGTTTCGGTGATTAATTTCGAAAATCTGTCAGAGATTACACAAGGAATTGGACATTCTTTATACGAAATGATGAAGAAAAATATTCAACCAAAATATAACAACTAATGGATAAAGCAATTAATATTGTTAGTATTGCAGTTATTGTAATTTTATTGTTAGCGTTTTTATCAGAAAAATTTTTCCCAATAAGAGGTCTTGAATTGTTTTATGAGAAAAAGTTTTATCTCGCAATTATCTATTTAATTTTAAGAGTTTCCAGAATTTATATTCTTAGAAAATCAAAATAAATTCTTAAATCCGTTCCAATTTCAGAACGGATTTTTTAGTACCTTTTATTTACTTAAAATAAATGTATGGAAGGTTATTTAGAAATTGTTTTGCGCTGTATTTCGGTGTATTTTTTTATGTTAATTGCACTTAGAATTTTTGGTAAACAGCAATTATCCCAATTAAATACGGCCGATGTAATCTTAATTTTATTAATTAGTAACGCTGTACAAAATGCAATGGTTGGTTCAGATTCGAGTTTGCAAGGAGGATTGATAGCAGCTTTTGTATTGTTTCTTTTAAATTTTATTGTTAAAAAAATAATGTTGAAAAATAAATTTTTAGGAAACTTAATTGAACAAAAATCTGAAATTTTAATCCGTAATGGAAAAGCTGATTTTACAATGTTGAGCAAATTGGGAATTAATTCGGAAGAATTGAATGAAGCAATGCGCGAACATGGGGTGGAACACATTAAAGATGTGAAATTGGCGATGATGGAGATTGATGGAAATATCTCAATAGTGACAACGGATAAAAATAAATTTAAGGAAACGCATTATAAACGCAAGCATAATCACAAAAATTTGCAAGGAACTAATTAACAGAATATGGAAAATAATTTAGTAAACGGGATTATCAAACAATTCCAGTATTATAAACATTTGGGTGAAAAAACATTTTCGCAATTAACGGATGAAGAATTGTTTTGGCAATACAATGAAAACTCAAATAGCATTGCGATTATCGTGAATCATCTTTCAGGAAATATGTTGTCGCGTTGGACTGATTTTTTGACAACAGATGGTGAAAAAGAGCGGCGAAATCGTGATGAAGAATTTGAAGATACAATCAAAACTAAAGAACAACTTTTAGATAAATGGGAGAAAGGTTGGAAGTGTTTGTTTGATGCTTTAGCACAAATCAAAACCGACGAAGATTTACAGCAAATTATTTATATCCGAAATGAAGAACATACAGTAATAGAAGCGATTAATCGTCAATTGGCGCATCATCCGTATCATGTTGGTCAAATTGTTTTTATAGGAAAATTAATAAAGGACAATGAATGGAATTCACTTTCGATTCCAAAAAATAAATCATCGGATTATAATCAAACAAAATTTTCTTCCGATATAAAAACTCAACATTTTACAGATGAGTTTTTGAAATAAATTTTAGTTAAAGTGTTTTTAATTGAATTATTTATCTTAACTTACATAAGAAACTTAGGTATATGAAAGATGTTCAATTTTATAAAGGAACTCTGCAACCGATTATTTTAAAACTATTACAAGATCATAAAAGAATGTATGGTTATGAAATCATTCAAAAAATTAGAATTTTAACGCAAGATGAATTTGAGTTAAAAGAGGGTGCATTGTATCCTATTTTACATAAGCTGGAAGCTGAGAATATAATTGAAGTGGAAGCTGAGCGAGTAGAAGGTCGAATAAGAAAATATTATAAGTTGACTGAGTTTGGAACTAAAGAATCTGTAAAAAGAATTCAATTGTTAACAGAAACAATGCTACAAATCCAAAAATTATTGAACCCTAAATTGATTTAATCATGAGAAAAATTTCTGCTTTTGAAGTTCAAAAATTAATCGATTTTACGCGTCAGCATTATGTTGAGTATTATGATTTGCAATTGGAATTAGCCGATCATTTGGCTTGTGGAATTGAAGAACAATGGGAAACAAATGAAACTATAACTTTTGAAGATGCTTTACAAAATGAATTTAAGAAGTTTGGAATATTTGGTTTTTCTGAAATTGTAGATAAAAGAAGGTTTGCGCTTCAAAAAAAATACAATAATTTAATTTGGAAAGTGATGAAAAGTCATTTACTTACTTTTCAGTATTTTATTTTTGTTATGAGTGGAATATTATTGTTTAATTTGATAGCTTTTAAATATAGTAAAATTGCTATTTTAAGTACGATTGTTTTATTTTTTGGATTATTTATTTATCGATATATAAGGTTACAAAAAAAATATCGTCAAAAATTAAGTGTGAAAAATAGAAAACTGATTTTACAAGAGCTTATTTTTAAAAATCTTTATATCATCTCGTTTGCATTTTCTTTGTTTAATCTAAGTTTGCAGGTTTTGATTCATCTTGATAATAACCAAATTATTTTAAATATTGTATTTTCGATTATATTTAGTTTTATCTTTTTACTTTTTTATGTAACCTGTTATTTTTTACCGAATAAAGAAGAAGAAATACTTAATGAATTTTATCCTGAATATCAGTTAATAAAATAAAAAAAGCTCCATTCGGAGCTTTTAGTTTATGCTTGACTTTCGTCTTTTTGTAATAATAATTTATAAATTAATCCACCTACAATTGCTCCAGCGATTGGTGCTACCCAGAATAACCATAATTGCGTTAAAGGTTCGCCGCCTACAAAAATAGCTTGTGATGTAGAACGGGCAGGATTTACAGATGTGTTAGTGATTGGAATAGAAATTAAATGAATTAATGTTAAAGCCAAACCAATTGCAATTCCAGCAAATTTTCCGTTTGCAAATTTATCTGTAGCACCTAAAATAACAATTAAGAAGAAGGCTGTTAAGACAAATTCAATTAGAAAAGCAGATAACATGCTATAACCATGTGGAGAAAAGGCTCCATATCCATTGGAAGCGAATGCACCAGCTTTGGTATTGTCAATTGCAAAATCTGAGTTTCCAGATGAGATTAAGTATAATACACCAGCTGCAGCAATTGCTCCGAGTACTTGTGAAATAATATAAGGAATAAGTTGTTTTCCATCAAATCGTCCTCCAGCAAATAATCCGAAAGAGACAGCAGGGTTGAAATGTCCTCCAGAAATATGACCAACTGCATAAGCCATTGTTAATACAGTAAGACCAAATGCTAATGCAACACCAGCGTAACCAATTCCTAATTCGGGAATACCAGCTGCAAAGATTGCACTACCACAACCTCC
This sequence comes from Empedobacter sp. UBA5924, assembly GCF_002431085.1. Lineage (NCBI taxonomy): Bacteria > Pseudomonadati > Bacteroidota > Flavobacteriia > Flavobacteriales > Weeksellaceae > Empedobacter > Empedobacter sp. UBA5924. The sequence goes on along the minus strand of NZ_DJDM01000032.1, from coordinate 30,939 downwards.
GAAAACTAACCAAAAAGTACCGAAAAACTCGGCAGCATAATTTTTCATAAATGTTTTAATATTAAAAGTTTAGTTAGAATGAATTTTAAAAAAAAATTAAGAAATACAAACATTTTAAACATTTAAATTATTTCAATAAAAAAAATCGCTCCGATTTCTCAGAGCGATTTGTATTTAAAAATATATTCTTTCTAGAATAATTAATCCATATAGGCTTCGATAGGAGCACACGTACAGATTAAGTTACGATCTCCGTAAGCATCATCAATACGAGAAACAGATGCAAAGAATTTACGTTCGCGAACCCATTCTGCTGGATATGCAGCTTTAGAACGAGAGTAAGGATATTCCCACTCGTCTGCTGTAATCAAGTGAATTGGGTGAGGCGCGTTGTGTAATACATTGTTGTCAACTGGATAATCTCCGTTTGCAACTTCGTCGATTTCTTGACGAATGGAAATTAATGCATCACAAAAACGATCTAATTCTGCTTTATTCTCAGATTCTGTTGGCTCAACCATCAATGTTCCAGCAACTGGGAAAGATACTGTTGGTGCGTGGAATCCGTAATCAATCAAACGTTTTGCAATATCAGTTACTTCAATTCCTGCTTTTTTGAATGGACGACAATCTAAGATAAATTCGTGCGCAACTACATTGTTTCCATTTGTATATAAGATATCAAAATGTTTCTCTAAACGAGTTTTCATGTAATTAGCATTCAAGATTGCACCTTGTGTCGCTTTCAATAAACCTTCTGCACCTAACATTAAAATGTAAGAGTAAGAAATAGGTAAAATGAATGCAGAACCATAAGGAGCTGCAGCAAATGTATTTGTCGCTTCTTTTCCTCCAGTTTCGATTAATGGAGAAGATCCTAAGAAAGGAGCTAAATGTGCTTTTACACAAATTGGTCCTACACCAGGTCCTCCACCTCCGTGAGGAATAGCGAATGTTTTGTGTAAGTTTAAGTGACAAACGTCTGCACCAATATTTCCTGGAGAAGTTAATCCAACTTGCGCATTCATGTTTGCACCGTCCATATAAACTTGACCTCCGTATGCGTGAATCATTTCAGTAACTTCTTCGATATTGCTATCAAAAGCGCCATAAGTTGATGGATAAGTAATCATCAATGCAGCTAAGTTATCTTTGTGTTTTTCACATTTTTCTTTCAAATCAACTAAATCTGTTTCACCAGATTCTAAGTTTTTCACAACAACAACTTGCATTCCAGCCATTGCAGCAGAAGCAGGGTTAGTTCCGTGAGCAGATTGTGGAATCAACGCTACATTTCTGTGTCCTTCTCCTTTTGCCTCAAAGTAAGAACGAATAACCATCAATCCTGCATATTCTCCTTGTGCACCAGAATTTGGTTGTAAAGAAGTAGCATCAAAACCTGTGATTACAGCTAAATAATCTTCTAAGTTTTGGATTAATGTTTGGTAACCTTCTACTTGATCTTTTGGAGTGAAAGGGTGAACATTCCCCATTCTTTCCCAAGACATGTGCAATAATTCTGTTGCAGCATTCAATTTCATTGTACAAGAACCTAATGCAATCATCGATTGGTTAAGAGCCAAATCTTTACGCTCTAAACGTTTGATGTAACGCATTAATTCTGTTTCTGTATGATATAAATTGAAGTTTTCGTGTGTTAAGAAATCAGAAGTTCTGATTAAATCTTGAGGTAAATAAGAGTCATCTACTTCAAATTCGAAACCATCTTCTGTATTTTTAATTGTAGCAAAAACACTTAAAATTTCGAAAATATCTTCTTCAGAAGTCATTTCATCAATTGTGATTGAAATTTTTCCGTTCTCGAATCCATTTACATTAATTTCTTCTTCTGCAAAAATCTTTACAATTTCGTCTGAGTTTTCAACTTCAATTTGAATTGTATCGAAGAAATTAGTATTTACTAATTTAAATCCTAAATGCTCTAAACCTCCGTGTAAAACAGCTGCTTTAGTATGAATTTGATCAGCGATATATTGTAAACCGTCTTTTCCGTGGTAAACCGCGTAGAAAGAAGCCATAACCGCTAACAATACTTGTGCAGTACAAATATTAGAAGTCGCTTTTTCACGTTTGATGTGTTGCTCACGTGTTTGTAAAGCCATACGTAATGCATAGTTTCCTAAACGATCTTGAGAAACTCCAATAATACGCCCTGGAATTACACGTTTGTATTCTTCTGTACAAGATAAGAAAGCTGCGTGCGGTCCACCGTATCCCATAGGAACACCAAAACGTTGAGAAGTACCAATTGCGATATCAGCTCCCCATTCACCTGGAGGTGTTAATAATGTTAAAGCTAATAAATCTGTTGCAACAGCAACTTTTACATTAACTGCATTTGCTTTTTCTACAAATGATCTATAATTATTGATTTGTCCTCCTTTCCCGATGTATTGTACAATCGCTCCGAAGAATTCTTCTGTTAATTCAGTTGTTTCAAAGTTTCCAACAACTAATTCAATTCCTAAACCATGTGCTTTAGTTTCTAAAACCGCTACAGATTGAGGGAATAAATTATCTGCTACAAAAAATTTGTTGACATTGTTTTTCTTTTGATCACGAGAACGAGATTCAAATAACATGTGCATTGCTTCACCACATGCAGTACCTTCGTCTAATAGAGAGGCATTTGCAATAGGTAAACCTGTTAAATCAGAAATAACAGTTTGGAAATTTAATAAAGCTTCTAAACGTCCTTGCGCAATTTCCGCTTGGTATGGTGTATAAGCTGTGTACCAACCAGCATTTTCTAATACATTACGTTGAATTGGCGCTGGTAAAATTGTACCATAATATCCATATCCAAGATAATTTTTTACTTTTTTATTTTTTGAAGCGATTTCAGCTAAATGATTAATAGCTTCAAATTCTGATAAAGCTTCTGGTAAATCTAAAGCATTTTTCAATCGAATGTTCTGAGGAACTGTTGCCTCAATTAAAGAATCAATAGAATCTTTCCCAATTACAGAAAGCATTTCAGCTGCTTGCTGCGCATTGTTTCCAATATGTCTAATGGAAAAATCGTTTGTGTTCATTGTGTTTGCGCTATGTTTATTTTCGCGTAAAAATACGTTTTTTTATCTTAAAATAAAAGTGAATAACAATGTTAAAAATTAATTGAATGAATAGATTAGAATTTTATTTTTTTAGAAATAAATGTGAATAAAATCTTTCTTTTTTTTCAAAAAATAGTAATATTGGCAATAGAATTGAGATAAATAATTCGGTAGAATTTCTTAAATTTATTCTACGTTTAAAAAAATCTATGAAAACAAACGATTTTATGGAACTTAATGAAAATACTTCTGAAGTCAAAGAAGAGAAAAAATTTCCATTCTTAAAGAAATTGGAAATAATGATGGAAGAGGCGAAATTAGAGGATGCGAAAAAATCTAAAATGAAACGTGTTCATAAAAAAGGTAATTCGCAAATCGCTAAAAAAATGGGAGAAGAAGCTGTAGAAATGGTTATTGCTTCGGAACAAGATAACGACGAAAACTTTTTGGAAGAATCGGCAGATGTTTTCTTTTATTACCTAATGGCTTTACATGCACGTGGTTTTGAATTGAAAGATGTTTTGGAGATTTTAAAGAAAAGGCACAAAAAATAATTAACACCTTACACTGATATGCAAAAGGGCGGAACGTCGATAAAATTAATAATTGCGACAGCAATTGTTATTTTTTCTGTTATAAAATATTTTTCTTCTTCTGAAGTCAATGAAATTACAGGCGAAAAGCAATATATTTCATTAACCAAAGATGATGAAATAGCGATGGGAATTAATTCGGCTCCGCAAATGGCTCAAGAGTTTGGTGGACTATCTCGCAATGCCCAATACCAAGAACTTGTAAAACGAGTAGGTGCGAAAGTGGTCAATAATAGTGATGCGCATAAAACGAATTATCCATTTCAGTTTTATGTGTTAGCAGATAATCGAACTGTAAATGCTTTTGCTTTGCCTGGTGGACCAATTTTTATTACCGAAGCCTTATTGACTCGTTTGCAAAATGAAGATCAATTGGCTGGCGTTTTGGGACACGAAGTTGGTCACGTTATAGCACGTCATAGTGCTGAACAAATGTCTAAACAAGAGCTTTCTCAAGGAATTGCAGGTGCGGCTGGCGTTGCAGCAGGAGATGCAAATTCGGCTTATTATGCACAAGTTGTGGCGAATATGGTAAATATGAAATATGGTCGTGATGATGAATTGGAGTCGGATGATTTGGGCGTTCGATTTATGATTCAGGCAGGATATAATCCAGAAGCATTGATTGGTGTAATGGATATTTTGGAAGAAGCTTCGGGAGGAAGCCAAGTTCCAGAATTTCAGAGTACGCATCCATCACCATCAAACCGTCGCGAAAAAATAAAAGCTGCTATAGAGAAATATAGAAGTCAGTAGAAATATATATGGTTTTAACTTATAGAGAAGCATCATTATCTGATGTTGAAAATCTTCGTACTCTTGGGATAGATTCTTATCAACAATTCGAACATGTTTTAAACCTTTTGAATTGGAATAAGATGTACTCTTTTTTAAGTGCATAACAATCGTATAGAGATTTACTTTCCAAATCTACTTGTTTTGTTTGCGAATTCGATAATCAGATTATTGGTATGGCTTTTTTAGTTTCGAAAGGAAATCCTACCGAAATATTCGAAAAAGATTGGACTTAATTGAGAATGGTTGGAGTCCATCCTAATTTTTTAGGAAAAGGAATAGGTAGAGAATTAATAAAAATTTGTATTTTATTTGCAAAAGAATCAGATGAAAAAATTATCGCACTTCATACATCAGAATTTATGAATTCAGCTCGACATCTTTATGAAGATTTAGGGTTTGTAATGAACAAAGAACAAAACCAATTTTTGATAAAAAATACTGGCTTTATTTGTTAAAGCTTTAAAATTTAATCTAAAAACTTCGCCTTCAATTCTGGACTAGGAAGCCAGCAACTTTCTTGTTTTCCAAACCAACGATAACGATTTTTCGCAATAAAACTATAAACCACATCGCGTAAAGGTTTTGGAACAATCATAAAAATAGTCAACCACGAAGTTATTCCGTCCAAATATTTCGAAATTTTAAGTGCTGCAGATGATTTGGTATAAAATTTATCATCTTCAATAAAAACGATAGAATCAAATTTTGTCGCATCCAGATTATTTTCTTTCAAGAAATTTTGTCCAAAATCAGATTGTAATGAAGCAAACTGAAATTGATTTTTTTTGTCATGTTCAATCACAAACTGAACAGATTGATTGCATAAATTGCAAATTCCATCAAACAAAATAATTTTCCTCGTTTTCATACAATAAATATACGCTAAAAGTAGCTAAACTCTAAAGGTTATTTTTAAATTAGCCAAAATTAACAATCAATCATGTTTAGCGAATATTTATTCCGAAAAGTTGATAATTCTCCACTTGTAATTTTCCGAATAATCTTTGGTTTATTAATTGTTGCAGAATGTTGGGGAGCCATTTTTACAGGTTGGGTACAAACAAATTTTGTTGAACCGCACATTACATTTTCGTTCATCGGATTCGAGTGGACAAATGTTTTCTTGGGACAAAATATGATTTATTTGTACGTGCTCATGGGAATTTTAGGCTGGTTTATCGTGTTTGGATTTGCTTACCGATTTTCGATTATCGTATTTTCGATCTTATGGTCGTTGACGTATTTCATGCAAAAAACAAGTTACAACAACCATTATTATCTGTTTATGCTAGTTTCTTGGATGATGACAATAATTCCTGCGCATCATTTCTTTTCGATTGATAGTTTGATTTTCCCGAAAATAAAACGTCTAACTATGCGCAATTGGGTGCCAACTTTATTCATTATTCAGTTATTGATTGTATACACTTTTGCTGCTTTCGCGAAGATTTATCCAGATTGGTTTAACGGTGTTTTTTTACAAATGAAATTTCACGAATATGGCGATTTATTAACAACAAAATATAATTTGATTGGATTAGGAAAAGTTGTAAGTAGTTTAGAGTTTGCACAAGTTTTTGCTTGGGGCGGATTCTTTTTCGATTTATTGATTATTCCTGCAATGTTGATGAATAGAACGCGTGGAATCGCTTTCAAATGTGCTGTAGCCTTTCATATTTTCAATTCTGCAGTTTTCGGGATTGGAATATTTCCTTTCTTTGCTTTGGCAATGTTAATTTTCTTTTATGATCCCGTTAAGATTCAGGAAGTTATTTTTCCTAAAAAATCATTTATGATGGATCGTTCAGATGATGATAATTTATTGACAACTCGTCGTGTCATGTTCTCTTATTTGATGTTTTTCTACGTAGTTTGGCAAATATATTTACCTGTTCGCCATTACTTTATTCCCGGAAATGTTTTTTGGACAGAGGAAGGTCATCGCATGGCTTGGCGAATGATGTTGCGTAACAAAGCGGGTGAAGTTGTGGTATATGTTTCGAAACCAGATCCACAGAAAAAAGGTAAATTCTTGAAACGCGAGAAAGTAGATTTGACAAAATATCTAACCTTCAAACAAATGTCAAAAATGGCGGTTAGCCCAGATATGATGTGGCAATTTGCACGTTATGTAAAATATGATTATGCGAAAAATGGTGTGAAAGATGTCAAAGTTTTTGTGGATGCAAAAGTTTCTGTCAATGGTAGCGATTATTATCAATTTACAAATCCAAATTACAATTTAGCTTATACAACTTGGAGTTATTTTGGTCATCAAAAATGGATTCAGCCAACACCAAAAGAGTTGAATTTATCTTATTTTGAATAAATTTATGTAACTTTATAGGACAACAATCAAAGAAATACAATTATGAAATATACATTATTCGCAATAGCTTTTTCGGTTTTATTATTTTCTTGTGGTAACAAAGAAAATGCTGGAGTAGAAGCTTATAAAGGTTTGGATAAGCAAAAGCAAGAACAAAAAGATTTGGATAGTATTGGGAAGGAAGCGCAACAAACGTTTGATGATTTCAAATTGGCGTTGTCGATGAAAGATACAACGACAACTAATTTTATTGTCAAACAAATGTATGATATTCCGAATGCGACACAAAAAGAGCATATTTGGATTCGTGATGTATATTCGGACAACGATCAATTAAAAGGAATTGTGGACAACGTACCTCAATACACAAAATTGGTTAAACACAATGATACAATTGTGATAGATCCAACTAAATTATCAGATTGGATGTATTATAAAGGTGATAAAATGATTGGTGGATTTACAATAAAATATATGCGTAGTAAAATGACTGATGCGCAGAAAAAAGAGTTTGATAAACAATATAAAGTAAAATTTGAGGATTAATTTCTGCTCAGAAAATAATAAAATCAAAAAGGCAATCTTTCGTTAGATTGCCTTTTAATTTTGAAATTATTTTCCTTAATCAATCAAAGACAATTGAATTTTACGTTTTTCTGTATCAATTCCAATTACGGTTACTTCAATTTGTTGACTCAAATGCACTTTTGAATTTACATCTGAAATAAATTCATTCGAAATTTTAGAAATATGAATCAAACCATTTTCTTTGATTCCTATATCTACAAAACAGCCAAAATTGGTAATATTATTAATAATTCCAGGAACTTTCATGCCCAATTGCAAATCTTCGAATTTCTTTAATCGTTGATCAAAACTAAAAACTTTTGCAGTAGAACGCGGATCTAAACCAGGTTTTTCAAGTTCTTTTTTAATATCTTCTAAAGTTGGTAAACCTACTTTTTCGGTAATATATTTGGTTAAATCAAGTTGATTAATCAATTCTTTATTTTGAATCAAATCTTTCAAATCAACTTTCAAATCTTTCGCCATTTTCTCTACAAGAGCATACGATTCTGGGTGAACAGCAGAATTATCTAACGGATTTTTTGCATTTGGAATTCGTAAAAAAGCAGAAGCTTGTAAGAATGCTTTTTCACCCAAACGAGGAACTTTTAGTAACTCTTTTCTCGAATTAAATGCACCATTTTCGCTTCGATATTCTACAATATTTTCAGCCATTTTTTCACCAATTCCTGCAACATAATTTAGTAAATGTTTGCTTGCTGTGTTCAGATTTACACCAACTTTGTTTACACAGAAAGAAACAACATCATCCAACTCATTTTTCAATAAAGTTTGATCGACATCATGTTGATACTGACCAACTCCAATCGATTTTGGCTCTATTTTTACTAATTCTGCCAAAGGATCTTGTAAACGGCGGCCTATAGAAACAGCACCGCGAACGGTAACATCTTTATCCGGAAATTCGTCGCGCGCAATTTTAGAAGCCGAATAAACCGAAGCACCAGCTTCATTTACAACAAAAACTTTTAGTGGACGATCAAATGCAATATTCTGAACCAAATTTTCAGTCTCGCGAGAAGCTGTTCCATTTCCTATCGAAATTGCATCGATATTATAAGCATTGATAAGCGATTTTAGTTTTTTGATGGCTTGTGTTTTTTCATTTTGAGGCGCATGCGGATAGATGTTTTCGTTGTGCAACAAATCACCTTGCTCATCTAATACAACCACTTTACAACCCGATTTGTAACCAGGATCTATCGCTAAAATTCGTTTTTCTCCCAGAGGTGGCGCCAAAAGCAATTGATTTAAGTTTTTCGAAAAAACATTTATTGATGTTTCATCTGCTTTTTGTTTTGCTTCTTTCAACACTTCATTTGAGATTGAAGGAGCTAAAAGTCGTTTGTAAGCATCTTTTATCGCTTCCTCAATAACCCAAGAAACTTCTGGTTGAATAGATTTGATTAAAGTGTATTCTAAAAATTTGAAGGCTTCTTTTTTATCAATTGATACATTTACTTTCAAAAAACCTTCATTTTCGCCGCGTAAAATAGCCAATAATCGGTGAGAAGCAATTTTTTTCAATAATTCTTCGTATTCAAAATAGTTCGAGTATTTAGCCGAATCTTCATCATCTATTTTAGATTTTACTAGTTTACTTTCAATCAAAGCAGATTTTCTGAAAATATCTCGCAATCGATGACGTACATATTCATTTTCATTTATCCATTCTGCAATAATATCTTGTACACCTGCAAAAGCATCTTCGATACTTGTCACATCTTCATTTAGATATTTTTTTGCTAAATCATCCAAATCAGGAATATTATTTTGCTTCATGATGATTTTTGCCAAAGGCTCTAAACCTTTTTCTTTTGCAATGGTTGCACGTGTTTTTTTCTTCTTTTTATAAGGAAGATATAAATCTTCTAATTGAACCAAATCAAAACTTTTCTGAATACGTTGTTGTAATTCATTGCTCAATTGATTCTGCTCTTCCAATGTTTTTAAAATAAATTCTTTTCGAGAAACAATTTCATTGTATTGATTTTGCAGTTTTTTTATAGCAGAAATTTGAACTTCATCAAGATTTCCTGTGACCTCTTTTCTATATCTCGCAATAAAGGGTATGGTATTATCTTCATTCAAACAATTTACTGTATTGTTGATTGATTTTTCTGAAATAGAATTAAGATGTTGATGAATGTATTGAATCAAATTCATGTTAAAAGTTTGGCCTTGCAAATTACTATTTTTCACAAACATAAAAAATAGCATGTTTTATTTATATAGGTCGTATTTAATAGAGTGCTTTTTTTATATAATAATCTAATATTTAGAGTTTTTAATATCAGTCTTATTTTAAATAAAAAAGAATAATAAAAATTTTCTAAAAAGTTTTGGTGTTTATTAAATTATTTCTAAATTTGACCTTAGGTAGTAGAGAGTAAGATTGATTTTTTTTAATGTTAAATTTATACTTACTAGTGTAAGTTTTTTTAAAAATCAATTGGGTTTAAGCTGAGGAGCTTAAACCCGTTTTTTTTTATACAACTTTCTTATCTTTGAGCAAATATATCTACAAAATGGCTCGTATAAAATTAGATTTTTCAGACAAATTTTTATTTTCAACAATAATACCAGTACGCATAACTGATCTCAATTATGGAAATCATTTGGCAAACGATAAAGTATTGTCCATTATACATGAATCGCGAATTCAGTTTTTTCAACATTATGGCTATTCGGAATTAGATTTTGGAGGTGTAAGTGTGATTATGGGTGGATGTTGCGATTGAGTATAAAAATCAAGCTTTTTATGGTGATGAATTGTTGATTGAGATTGGTGTGCAAGATTTTTCGCGTGTTAGTTTTGATGTAATCTATAAAATTTCTACAAAAGATAAATTAATTGCAAAAGCGAAAACAGGAATTGTGACCTTCGATTATCAGCAAAATAAAGTGGTTGAGGTTCCTCAAAAGATAAAAGATCTTTTTGAAGTTGTATAATCTTATAAATTAATTACGCTAATCATTTAAGTCTTTGTAAATTTGCACCGAGTTATGAAGATTTTACCATATAAAAATTTATTTGTCGGAATTACCGACACATTGCAACAAATTTTCTTCGAAGGAAAATATGCAGATAAAGAAGTTGAGCGAACATTGAAATCGAATAAGCAATGGGGAGCGCGCGATCGTGCTTTTATTGCCGAAACGGTTTACGATTTAGTTCGTTGGAAACGTTTGGTTGAAGGGGCAATGAGCCGTCCGCTTTCTCCTGATACAATTTGGGAGTTTGTTGGAACTTGGTTTGCTTTAGATCCAGAGCAAACGTTACCAAAATGGGAAGAATTTCAAAAAATCTATCCAAAAGAAGTCTTGAAAAGACATCACAATTCGTCTAAAAATATTGCGGTTGCAGAATCGTATCCAGATTGGATGTTCGAGTTAGGAGAGAAGTCGTTGGGAAATCGTTGGTTAGATGAAGTGCATGCAATGAACTCGCAAGCACCAACAGTTTTACGTGTGAATTCCTTGAAAACAGACCGTAAAACATTACAAAAAGCGTTGAAGGAGCGTAGAATAAAAACGAAAGTTTTATCGAAATATCAAGATGCTTTAGAGCTTGAAGAGAAAACAAATATTTTCCGTACAGATGAATTTCAGAATGGTTGGTTTGAAGTTCAAGACGCAGGATCGCAATTGATTGCGCCTTATTTACGTGTTCAGCCAGGAATGCGTGTGGTAGATGCTTGTGCTGGTGCCGGAGGAAAAACATTGCATTTAGCTGCTTTGATGGAAAACAAAGGGCAAATTATTGCAATGGATTTGTACGATTGGAAATTGAAAGAATTGAAACGTCGTGCAAAACGTAACAATGTTCAGAATGTACAAACAAAGGTGATTGAAGCAAAAACAATCAAGCGTATGGAGAATTCTGCTGATCGCTTATTGATTGATGCACCTTGTTCTGGAATGGGAGTTTTGAAACGTAATCCTGATGCAAAATGGAAATTAAGACCAGAATTTATTGACGAAATATTAGCAACACAAGAAAAAATATTAGCTGATTATTCTAAAATCATTAAAGTTGGTGGAATGATGGTTTATGCAACTTGTTCTATTTTACCACAAGAAAATGAGCAGCAAGTAGAAAAATTCTTGAAGAATAATCCAAATTATAAAATGGTTTCAGATAAAATGCATTATCCATCTCAAACTAATTATGATGGATTCTACATGGCTTTGATTGAAAGAATTTCTTAAGCTGTTAATTATTATAAGATACAAAAGACTAAGTGAAAGCTTGGTCTTTTTTTGTTACAATAATTATTTTATCTTAAATCTAACTCGTCTATTTTCAAAATTTTTCCAGTCAATACAATTTGCAGCAGGATTGCATTCTTTGTGTTTCAAGTCTGAAAAACCTTTAGCGGAAATTGAAAATCGATTTTTATTTAAGCCTTTTTCTATCAAATAATTCAACACAGCGTTTGCTCTTCGTTGTGATAAATCTATATTGTAAGATTCTGTTCCAACCGCATCTGTATGACCTTCGATAACAAAATGATGTGATGGATTTCGTTTCATAATTGCAACAACTTCATTCAATTTTGGATAATCAATAGCTCTGATTTCAGCTTTATCAAAATCAAATTCGACGGTTTCCATTAAATAATTTGAATAATCTTGAACATAATTTCCAATCTTTTTATCACTCAAATTGCTTTCTGGACAACCATTTCCAAAACGATTTCCTTTTATATACGGACATTCATCTTCGATATCCATCACGCCATCGCCATCTGTATCATAATCATTGTTGTAATTTTCTATATTTCCTTTCTGGATCAATAAATTATAAGGTGTTGAAATGTTAAATTCAGTTCCAATTTTCTCAATTTCTTTTCGATATCGTCCATCTTTTTTGCACATTTCACCGCAACGTTCCTCATCTTTTAAGAGATAATCAATTTTTTGTTTTGCCCAATAAAACTTAATTGCTTCGGTAAATTCACTTGGATTTGGTTGTTTGATTTCAAAATTTTGAGTGAAATTTTGGTTCGATTGATTACCAATAATTTCTATTTTTTTTGGATAACGACGATTACAATCGCGTGAAACAAAATTGACAGAATTTTGAGCTAAATACGTATTGAAATTCTTCGGAAACGTTTCGTTGAGGTTGATTTGGGATGATTGAACTTTAAGATGATAAATAGAAGAATTCAAAACAGCTTGCAGAAATTGTGTTATTTTCTGATTCAATTCTCTTGGTTCATTGACCGTAATCGGAAGCGTTCCTGTTGCTAAACTTATGAAATTCATCGCATGATAGTCCAATTCCTTTCCAATTCCTAATGTTATAAATTGAGTATCTTTTGCATAATTTCGGAGTGAATTGTAAACAGTTTCATTCAAATTCATCGCTCCATCAGAAATAATTGTAATGATTCGTTTATAATTTTTATCAAAAGGATTTTTCTGAATTTGTTTGATTGTTTCATCCAATAATTTTTCGCCAGTTCCATTCAAAGAATTAATTTTTTCTAAAGCTAAATTGATGTTTTCTTTCGTTGGAAATTGAGAAGAATTAAAAATTAATTCATTTTTCGTAGAATAAACCAACATATTAAATTTATCTGTTTCGTTTAGATTTGGAAGAAGTTGATACATCAATTTTTTGGTGGTTTCAATTGGTTGATTCATCATAGAACCAGAAGCATCCAAAACGAACAAAAATTCTCGTGGAGCATTATATTTAGAAGGATTATTTGCAGGTTCAATTGTTCCTAAAATATAATCGCAACCATTTTCAGTAAACGTTTCAATTCCGGTTTGTAGTTCATTTTTTGTATAAGCATATTGAAGAGTTGGAATCTTTTTATCGGAATTTTTTGAAACATAATTTCGATCATCTTCCTTTGAAAATTTTAAATCAGAAACAATTTTTGAAATCGGAAAATTTCCCGAAAGATGAATATCTGAATTTATGTTTTTCGGAAAACCATTCAATTGATTGTTCCAACGATGAATTTGGGTAAAAGATTCTGTTCGTTTCACGATAAATTCTAAAAACGAAACTTGATAATTCAAATTATTTTCTTCAACAATTTTCGAAACTTTTAGCTTAATTTTTAGTGTAGCATGTGCAGGAATTTTTCCTAAATCTAATTGTAAAACTTGATTGTTTTGTTGATTTTTAAAAATAGTTGAAGCATCAATATTTTTTAACTCTTTTCGAATATCTACAATCGATTTGGATTGAATTTCGAAAACTTTATCATTTACAAAAGCTTTTAATTCGTACACATTTTGAGAAGCTTGATAAGGATAAATAAATTTAGCCGAAATATCTTCCGAAGAATTGTTCTGAAAAGTAAAATTATGACTCAAATTACCCAATAAATGATGAAAATTATAGTCATTTTCGAGAGAAATTGCTTCTATTTTTTCAAAATCTTCTTCATTTTGAAGTTCCAAATACGGAAAAATTTGCTGTGCACAACAAAATGTATTCAGTAGAATAAAAAAAATGGAAAAAAATAGATTTTTTGTGTTCAACGAATCGATTTTAAAAATTCAATGTAAAGATAATGAAAGAATTGATGTGTTTTCTATCATCAGTTATAGTAAAGTTCAATGTATATTAAATAAATCATCAAATCAGAAATAATTATTAAATCATATTTAAAAAAGATTGGTTTAATAATTGCTTCTTTCAGATTTAACAAAAAAGTTAAGTAAATTTGCACTTTATTTTACATAAAAGATGAATTTTAATTTCACAGAAGTTGAAAGAGTAGAAAGTATTTCTGCAAAAGATTTTCAGAAATATTACGTTAAACCTCAAAAACCAGTTGTAGTAGAGCGAATTACAGAGGATTGGCCTGCGTACGAAAAGTGGAATTTTGAGTATATAAAACAAGTTGCAGGCAACAAGGTTGTCCCTTTATACAATAATGATCCGGTTGATTATACGAAGAAAGTAAATGAACCAGTAGCAAAGATGAAAATGTCTGAATATGTAGATTTGTTGCAAAGTGAGCCGACAGATTTGCGTATATTTTTGTACAATTTGATGAGTCAAGTTCCGCAATTGCAACAAGATTATAAAATGCCAGATTTGGGTTTGAATCTTTTCAAATCGATGCCAATGTTATTTTTTGGAGGTGAAGGATCGAATGTTTTTATGCATTATGATATCGATTTAGCGAATATTTTGCATTTCCATTTTGCAGGAAAAAAACGTTGTATTATTGTTCCGCCAAAGGATTCGAAATACATGTACAAAATTCCGCATTCGGTAATTTGTAGAGAAGATATTGATTTTGATAATCCTGATTTTGATAAATGGCCAGCGCTGAAAAATATAAATCCGATGGTTGCAGACCTAAAACACGGAGAAATGCTTTATATGCCAGAAGGTTGGTGGCATTATATGAAATATTTGACGCCAGGTTTTTCGATGAGTTTGCGTTCGTTGGCACATAAACCAAAAAATTTGTCCGAAGCGATTTATAACATATTTTTGATGCGTACATACGATAATGTGATGCGAAAAATAAAAGGTAAAACTTGGATTGAAGAAAAAAATGAGCGCGCAATTACACAAACAAATAAATTAATTGCGAAATAAAAATACAGTTTTTAGAAAATTTTTCTAAATGAAGGAATATCTTTCGAAAGATGTTCCTTTTTTTATTCTACTGTCCTAAAAACTTATAAATCAATAAATATTTGATTTTCATGTTTTAAAATTTCGATAGATATTTGCAGAATATTTTTCTGAATTTTTAGTAATATGATCATAAAAAAAGGAAATTTTTGGGCTTTATTGCCTTTAATCATTTTCATACTTGTCTATTTTTCGGCATCTATTTATCTGAACGATTTTTATTCTGTTCCAGCATTGGTTGTTTTCATGTTAGCATTAGTAATTGCATTTGTTCAATTCCCTAAGGTTTCATTTCATACGAAAGCCGAGGCTTTTTGTAAGAATGCGGGTGAAGAAACCATTATGTTGATGATTTTAATTTTTCTTCTCGCTGGAGCGTTTGGAAGTTTAGGATCTACAATTGGTGCTGTAGAATCAACAGTGAATTTATTTTTGAATTATCTTCCTTCTTCCTTTATTGTAGCAGGTTTCTTTTTGTTATCTTGTTTTATTGCGACGGCTTTGGGAACATCGGTTGGAACAATTGTAACTGTTGCGCCGATTGCAGTGCAAATGGATAAAATGATTCCAGGTTCTATGCCAATTTTGTTAGGAGCAGTAGTTGGTGGAGCGATGTTTGGCGATAATTTATCATTTATTTCTGATACAACAATTGCTGCAACACGTACGCAAGAAGTGAGCATGAAATCTAAATTTAAAACTAATTTTCGAATAGTAGTTCCAGCAGCTATTGTTTCGACGATTATATATTTTTCACTTTCTCAACATTTTGACACAACCAATTTTCAAGGAAAACAGTTAGATTTTGACTTGATTTTAATCTTACCTTATCTATTAGTTTTTGGACTAGCAATGTCTGGAATTAATGTGATTTGGGCTTTAATTGTAGGAATTCTTTCGTTTCTTGGAATTGGTTTGTTCTATTCTGGTGTTCCTTTACTAGACTTAGTTTCTTCTATTAATGAAGGTTTTAAAGGAATGTTTGAGTTGAGTATTATTTGTTTAATTATTGGTGGAATTGTTGGAATTATTCGTTTGAATGGTGGATTAGATTTTATCATTTATCATCTAACCAAAAATATTAAAACAAAACGTCAGGCTGAGATGAGTATTGCGTCGCTTACAGCTTTGGCGAATGCTTGTTTGGCAAATAACACGATTACAATTTTGATTTGTGGTAAAATTGCAAAAGATATTTCTGATCATCATGATTTAGAGGGAAAACGTGTGGCAAGTATTTTGGATACGGTTTCGTGTTTTGTACAAGGAATCTTACCTTATGGTGCGCAAGTTTTGGCAGCGGTTGCAGCTGCAAATACAATTTCAAGTGCAACAAAGGTTTCTTCGGTTGATGTGTTATCTAACTTATATTATCCATTTTTAACTGGAATTTGTACGCTTATTTTTATCTTATTTTTTCAGCCAAAATCATTCAAAAAATAGATTGATGTATGATATTCATTCGTCGAATATTATTTTATAACTTTGTAGACTGAAATTTTTTAAGATGAAAAGAGTTGTCGTAGGACTTTCTGGAGGAGTAGATTCAAGTGTTACAGCCTATTTGCTAAAAGAGCAAGGCTATGATGTGATCGGATTATTTATGCGTAATTGGAACGATGCATCGGTAACGTTGGAAGATGAATGCCCATGGATAGAAGATAGTGCAGACGCTTTGTTGGTAGCTAAAAAATTAGATATTCCTTTTCAGGTAATTGATATGTCTGATTCGTACAAAGAACGTATTGTAGATTATATGTTCAATGAATACGAGCAAGGAAGAACACCAAATCCTGATGTGTTGTGTAACCGAGAAATTAAGTTCGATTTGTTTTTGAAAACAGCTTTAGAACTTGGTGCAGATTATGTAGCAACAGGGCATTATGCACGAAAAACTTCTACAATTGATGAAAATGGAAAAGAGATTTTTCAATTGTTAAAAGGTAACGATAACAATAAAGATCAATCGTATTTCTTGTGTCAATTGTCGCAAGATCAATTAAGCAAAGCATTATTCCCAATTGGAGATATAGAAAAACCAGAAGTAAGAAGAATTGCGCAAGAGCAAGGCTTGGTTACAGCGAATAAGAAAGATTCGCAAGGTTTATGTTTTATTGGAAAAGTTAGTTTACCTGAATTTTTGCAACAACAATTAAAACCAAAAGAAGGTGTAATTGTAGAAATAGCCAAAGATTGGAACGGATATAAAAGAGAAATTCCAACTTTTGAAAATAAATATGAAGCATTAGATTTCGAAGCAAAAGGTTTCTCATACAAACAAGAAGACGGAGATATTGTAGGTAAACATCAAGGCGCACATTATTTCACTCGCGGTCAACGAAAAGGATTGGGAGTTGGAGGAAAAGTAGAACCTTTGTTTATTATTGATACAGATGTAGAGACTAATGTTATTTACACAGGTCAAGGCGCTGATCATTCAGGTTTATTGAAGAAAGCATTGTTTATAAAAGAAGAGGAAGTACATTGGGTTCGCGAAGATTTAACTTTGAAAACCGACGAAACAATGGAAGTGATGGCGCGTATTCGTTACCGCCAACCTTTGCAAAGAGCAATTTTACACAAAGCTGAAAACGGAATGTATGTTGAATTTGAAAACCCTCAATCTGCAATCACAGAAGGTCAATTCTGTGCTTGGTATGTTGAAGACGAACTTTTAGGCTCTGGTGTAATTAATAATTAAAAAATATAAACATCATTATTATATTGAACGCTCAAGATTTTCTTGAGCGTTTTATGTTAATATCATTTATAAAAAAAAATCCTTTTACTTTTTGTTGCTTTGGTAAACCATCTTGAAATCTCATCTAAGCATGTGTTCCATCACAAAAAGACTAATTAAAAGATTGTCCACAACGGCAAATTGTTTATCGATTTCCCACTTCGTAATATTCGCCATTCGCACTTTTTAGCGGAATTCCTCCCCATAACGCATAAGGACCGCTCAAATCATTCGCAACATCTTCAATAATTCCAATAGAAGCTGAGGTGTTATCGTTTTCAATTGGTTGATTATTTTCATCCCAAACAATCAATCGTCCAGAAGGACAATGATGCGCCATTTCAATACTCAAATTAACAGAGTTGTGTGTGGAATCTTGGACTTGATTCCAAATACGTTTTCCATTATCACAAAATCGAGCAAAAGCACATAATTTCTCGTCATCAGTAAGTGAAATAACAGGTTCTTCTATAACTTCTGCAGTTAATAATTCGGGATTAAAAGTTGCTCTTTCAGTTAAATCAACATTATTTTCTGCTGCTTTTTTATGCGAACCATCACAATAAGGTTTGTGTTGAGATAATCCACAACGGCAAAGATAAGTTGTATCTTTTGCTTCAAATTTTTCTCCTTCTTGGTAATTGACAGAAATTCCTTGCTGATTTGGAATGATAAACTGCTGAACAATTTTAGGTTTTCCGTGCAAGATATAAGATCCATTTTCTGTGATTTCTATATAGATACCATCTGTATTTTGACTTGTTCCTATTTGAATATTTAACTTGTTTTGATCATCCATAATTGTAGATTTAGACTGATATTTACTACAATTTAAAAACTATTTTGGTTAGAATGAGTTTAAATTTTGTGCAGTAATTGACTATAATTTAATAGATAAAGGTTGTTGTTTTTACATAGGATTTAGAATGTTTTGATTACTTTTATTTGAAAATAATGATTATGCCAACAATTCAACTCAAACATACAGAAATTAAACATCACAATGCTTTGTTATATCATTTACCAGAAGATCAAATTTCTTTTACAGCCTTACCTAGCGAGACTTTTGAGCGTTTGAAATTACGCACAGATGGACATGCAAAACCAATTACAATTTTGTTAGATGATGAACCAATTGGTTTTTTTGTGTTAGACTATGGTGACGATAAATTGGAGATGACGAATAATACGAATTCGTTGTTGTTGCGTTCTTTATCAATAAACCCTGAGTTTCAAGGAAAAGGTTACGGAAAAATTTCGATGAGTTTGATGGATGATTTTGTAAAAGATAATTTTCCAACAATTGATGAATTGGTTTTAGCGGTTAATTTCAAAAATAAATCAGCATATGATTTGTATCTAAAAGTTGGTTATATAGATGATGGTTCTCAACGAGAATGGTTCAATGGAATGCAACATTTATTGAGAAAGAAAATTTAATTGTTAAACTTTATCCTTTTCCAAGCGACAACTTGCACACCTTCTGAATAATGCATTAAATCTGGTCTCGAATCGATGAAAAATAAATACCAGATTTTCCATTTTTTGTGAGATATGTTCTCAAATTAATTTCGTCAAAATCAGAAGTAGGAGAGAATGCAGGAAAAAAGCGAGGTCTAATTTTTTCCATCGTAAAAGCGACAAGCGAAACCCAAGCAGAATCATTTATTTCATCAATTTCTAGATTTTTTGGAACTAATTCTCTCAAAATTTTTTTGTCAATTTTGTAATGAAAAAATAAAGCTTTGTTCCATTCTTGATAATATTTCCACGATTTTGAAGGATATTGCCAAGCACGATGATTTGTTTCGGCTAAAATTTGTTTGATTGTATATTTCACTTAAAACCTTGTTAAACTTATGGTTGAAGGTACAAAATCTATTGCGAAATAAAGAAAATTGTAGTTACTTCGCATACCAATTTTTATCATATGAAAAACTTGTTTTATGTCTTCGTGATTAGTTTTTTAACGTCATGTGCAGCAATACATAATGTGCCAACTTCTCAGAATCCAAATAATTTTATTCAACCGAATACAACAAGTTCTTTTGTGGATCAAAACGGAAATTTTTATCCAGATAATTGGTTGAAATCATATGGTAAACCTCCTAAAAATGCAAGTCGTAGAGATTATTCGTTGATGAAAATTGCGACTGAAAGTAACTTCCAAAATCAATTAACTTCTTATGAAAGTTTGCGTTTGAAAAATATCGAAAAAAGAGTTAAAAATAAGAAACGTGTCATCATTTTTGTGCATGGAATTGACAATGATTATTTGTTTAGCCTAAAAAATTACAATAAAGCCAAAACTTATATGAATATTAATTCTTCGAATGATGAGGTAATTAATTTTTATTGGGATGGATTGGTAAACGAAAGTCTTTTTGGAGCAGCAAAAGTTTGGGTAAGTGCAACGACAAATAGCCAAATGGCGGGCGTTTTTGGACTTCGTAGAATTTTGAATGTCATTCATAACAAAGATGTTTATTTGATTTCGCATAGTCGTGGTGCATCGGTTGTTTTGAGTTCACTTGTGAATCCTTCGTTGCGTGAAAGTGAGATAAAACGTGCTGAAAATGCGCATCATGTCGATTTTACGAATGCAGAAACGTTGTTAGAAAATAATAATAAAATTTACAGTATTATGTTGGCGCCTGCAATTGGAAAAGTTGATTTTACGTTGGATAATAATCAATTAAAAACCTTTACACCTCAGTTAAAACGCATGCATATCACGATAAATGACACGGATTATGTGTTAGGAAAAGGGAAGATCGGGTTTTTATCACGAAGTTTGATTGCGACAGATTTTGGTTACAAAAAAGATTTGTTTGATGAACTTTCTAAAAATTATACGTTTTTAGAAGAAACTGATTTTTCAGGACAAAATTCACACGAATTTAGAGAATATATTACTAATCCGAAGTTTATTACTATTCTGAAAGAATTCAAGTTAGCGAAATAAAACGAAATACGAACTTCGAATCTCGCACTTCGAGATTCGCAAAATCATTTCTTAAATTCAATTACTTCTAAATTCTCGATTCTTCCTTTATTTAATTCAAAACGTAACATCGTACGAACTTTCTGAAAACCGTGTTTACCAACAGCGCCTGGATTCATATGAATTAAACCCAATTGTTTATCAGGCATCACTTTTAGAATGTGTGAATGTCCACAAATAAATAATTTCGGAGGATTTTCTGTGATTTCTTTTCGAATTGCAGGATTATATTTTCCTGGATAACCACCAATATGCGTAATCCAAACATCAACATCTTCCAACGAAAATCTGTTGTTGAGCGGGAATTCTGCGCGCGCTTTATTATCATCAATATTTCCATAAACAGCACGCAAAGGTTTTATTTCAGCCAATTTATCGGTTACAGAAATATCGCCAATATCTCCAGCATGCCAAATTTCGTCTGCTTGTTGTGCATATTCCAAAATTCTATCGTCGATATAAGAATGCGTGTCCGAAAGTAAAAGAATTTTCTTCAAAAGGTTGTATTTTTGTTGCTCAAATTTACAACAATTGCGATATTTTTTAGAATTAGCATACAACGGGAAAAATTATTTTGGTTATCAAATTCAACCCAATCAAATTTCGGTTCAAGAAGTTATTGAAGATAGATTGTCTAAAATCTTAAGAAAAGAAATTTCGATTGTCGGTGCAGGGCGCACAGATTCTGGTGTTCATGCGAAAAAGATGTTTATTCATTTTGATTATGAAGATGAATTATCGATTGATTTAATCAAAAAATTAAATTCTTTTTTACCAAAAGACATCGCTGCTTATCGTTTATTTTTGATGGATGATGAAGCGCATGCGCGTTTTGATGCGACTTCGCGTTCGTACAATTATTTTATTTCACCTTTCAAAGATCCTTTTGCGTTTGATAGCGCTTGGATTTTTAATAGAGAATTGAATATTGAAAAAATGAATGAAGCAGCAAAATTGTTAATTAAGCAAGGAGATTTCGGAAGTTTTGCTAAATTACATACCGATGTGAAAACAAATATTTGCGATGTAAGAGAGGCGTTTTGGCGCAAAAATGAAAACGGACAATTGATTTTTCAAATCACTGCCGATCGTTTTTTGCGAAATATGGTGCGCGCAATTGTTGGAACATTGGTTGAGGTTGGATTAGGAAGAATTTCTATCCACGATTTTGAAGAAATTATTGAACAAAAACAACGTTCATCGGCAGGAGCTTCGGCTCCAGCGCAAGGATTATATTTGGTAGATGTTCAATATCCAAAAGAATTATTTAAAAATGAGTTCAAATAACGAAAATACATCGTTTGATTTTAATGGATTAAAACGTGTTTTACAAATCGGGGCGCAAAGCAAAGTGATGTTTTGGTCGGTGGTTTTTGTAGCAGTTTTTAGTGCGTGTTTTTCTGTATATCGTCCGTATTTAACGGGAAATATCATCGATGATTATATTCAGACAAAAGATTTACCAGGACTTCAAATGCAAATCGTGAAACTATCTTTGGTATTAGTTTTCGAAGGAATTTTGTCCTTTTTTATGGTTTACTTAGCGAATGTTGTTGCACAGCGAGTTATCCGTTTGTTGCGCGTTCGTTTGTATAATCATTTAATCAAATTCAAACTTGGTTATTTCGATAAAACGCCAAATGGAGTTTTGGTAACGCGTTCAGTTTCTGATATTGAAACGATTGCAGAGGTTTTCAACGACGGAATTTTAGTGATGTTAGGCGATGTATTGAAAATCGTTTTCATCGTTTTTGTGATGTATTGGATGAACTGGGTTTTGGCAACGGTTGTGATTGTGATTCTTCCGTTGATGATGATTATTACACGATTATTCCAAAAAGCATTGAAAAATGTATACCAAGAAGAACGTACAATTGTGGCGAAATTAAATACGTTTGTGCAAGAACGATTAACAGGAATGAATATTATTCAGGTTTTTAATCGTCAGCAAGCAGAATATGACAAATTCGTTTCGATTAATAATGATTTAAAGAAAAACTATCTAAAAACAGTTTTCTATTTTTCATTAATGTTTCCTGTTGTCGATATTATTTCGGCTTTAGCAACGGGAAGTTTGATTTGGTTTGGAGGGCTTAGAACTGCTGTTTATGGAGATGTTTCTGTCGGAGATTTGATTGCTTTTACACAATATGTTACGTTGTTAACTGCTCCAATGCGTGCAATAGCAGAGCGTTTCAATACGATTCAGCGTGGTTTGGTAGGAGCGGATCGTGTGTTCAAAATTATTGATGATGATCAAACTTTACCAGATAATGGAACAATAAAATTAGATCATGTAAAAGGTAAAATCGATTTTGAAAATGTGAAGTTTTCTTATGTTCCGAATAATTTGGTTTTGAAAGGAATTTCTTTTTCGACAAAACCAGGTGAAAAAATTGCAATTGTAGGTGCCACAGGTGCAGGAAAATCTACTATAATTAATTTATTGAGTCGTTTTTATGACATAGATTCTGGAACAATTAAAATAGATGATGTAAATATTCATGATATGGAATTGAAGAATTTACGTCAACACGTTGCAGTTGTTTTGCAGGATGTTTTCTTGTTTAATACAACGATTTATGACAATATTGTTTTAGGTAATAAAGATATTTCGTTGGAAGAAGTACAAAATGCTGCGAAAATTATTGGAATTGATAATTTTATCATGTCATTACCAAAAGGCTATTACAGTGAGGTAAGCGAGCGTGGTTCGACACTTTCTGTAGGTCAACGTCAATTGATTTCATTTTTGAGAGCATATATTTATAATCCAGAGATTTTGGTGTTGGACGAGGCTACTTCTTCTATTGATACAGAGTCGGAAGAATTGATACAAAAAGCAACGGATAAGCTAACACAAGGTAGAACTTCTATCATTATTGCACATCGTTTGGCGACGATTCAAAATGCAGATAAAATTATTGTGATGGATAATGGAATGATTGTTGAGCAAGGTACACATAGCGAATTGTTGGCTCAGAAAGGTTATTATGCCAATTTATATGAAGTCCAATTCTCGAAAGAAAATTAAAAATTTAACAGAAATAAATCGTTAGATTTGTTTAACTTGAACAATCAATAATATTAACTTTAAAACTCTAATTAAAAATGAAAAAATTATTTTTAGCTGCTGCAGTATTAGGTGTAGTTTCTTTATCTTCTTGTAAATCTGAAAAAGAAAAAGTAGATGCAAAAGTAGAAAATACGCAAGAAAATGTAGCAAATACAGTAGAAGAGCAAGTAGAAGCTGGAAAAGAGACAATGGATAAAGTTGCTGATGTAGCAAAAGATTTACCAACTTTCTCTGATCCAAAAATTACTGAATTTGTTGGAAAATACAACAAATGGGCTGCTGACATGAAATTAGCTGCAACTGCTGGTGATGCAAATAAATTAGCTGAATTGACAAAACAATCAGTAGATTTTCAAAAAGAATTACAAGGTTTTACTCAAACTTTGAAACCAGAAGATGCTAAAAAATTACAAGATTGGACAGCTGAAATTCAGAAACAATTAAACAAATAATTAAATTTATATTTAATGATAAGCTCGAATTTATTCGGGCTTTTTTTATGGATTAAATTATGATTTAAGATATAGATTGATAATATAATAATGTATATCTTTATCACAAAAATTTATAGATATCAATTTTTATATATGACATTAGTACAATTACAATATGTGCTGGCAGTGGCTGAGCATAAGAACTTTACAATTGCTGCTGATAAATCCTTTGTAACTCAACCAACATTGAGTATGCAGATTCAGAAATTGGAAAAAGAATTGAATATTGATATTTTCGATAGAACATCGCATCCAATCAAAATCACTCAAATTGGAGAGAAAATTGTTGCGCAAGCAAAAACAATTTTAATGGAAGCTAACCGAATGAAACACTTGGTAAACGAAGAAAAAGGTTTGTTAGAAGGTGATTTCATTATTGGTGTTATTCCTACTGTTTTACCTTCTTTGGTACCATTATTTTATAAAACATTTCAGAAAAATAATCCGAAATCGAATCTTATTATCAAAGAATTGCAAACGGATAAAATTATAAAAGGAATAAAAGATGGTTGGTTGGATTTTGGTATTGTGGTTTCGCCACTTTTCGAAGATCAAATTATCGAAAAACCTCTTTATTATGAACCATTGGTGGCTTATGTACCAAACGGGCATCGCTTATCTGACAAAGATAAAATCAATGAAGATGATCTAAACACTTCTGATTTATTAATCTTGCAAGAAGGACATTGTTTCAGAAATAATGTGTTGGCTTTATGTGATACTTCTAATCTGAAAAATCGTCCGATTAAGTTAGATTCAGGAAGTTTTGAAGCCTTAGTTAAATTAGCAAATGATGGATATGGAATGACCTTGTTGCCTGCTTTGGTTGCAGATGATTTGCCACAAGAGTATAAGAAATTTGTTAAAAACTTTGAGTCGCCAGTTCCAACACGAGAAGTTTCGTTAATTTTTCATCAATCTCAATTAAGAGATTCTTTCGAGAAAGAATTAATCAATACAATTCAAAGTATTTTGAGAGGAAAAATATTCTTAGAAAAAGATCAAAAGTTAGATTCGAATATGGTTTCTTTACCAAAAAAATAATAAAAAACGACTCAAAATTTAATTTTGAGTCGTTTTTTTATGTCTTTAAATTTCCTTTAAGGAACTATTGTTGTAAATAAATACGTAGCAAAAAGTGTTAATAAAACAATTCCTTGCTGAATATTTGTTCGACCAGAATTTAATGATAAATAAACAGTGAATAAGGATAATACTAATAAGATAGATGATTTTGCATCTATTCCTAATGTTACTTCTAGTCCTGTAAAATAACATACGATTGCTACAGCAGGAATTGTTAATCCAATTGATGCTAAAGCAGAGCCTAAAGCCAAGTTAAGGCTTGTTTGTAAACGGTCTTGTTTTGCGGCTTTATATGCGGCTAAACCTTCTGGTAATAAGATAACTACGGCAATTATAATTCCCACCAATGATTTTGGAGCACCTAAATCCATCACAATTGTTTCGATGGTTGGCGATAATTTTTTTGATAATAAAACAACTGCACACAAAGCAACTAATAATAAAACTAAACTCGAGATTGTAGTCAATAAATTTGGTTTTTCGACATGTAATTCTGATGTCACATTATCTTTGCTAGTTTGCGGTAAGAAATAATCGCGATGACGAATGGTTTGGACAGAAATAAATCCGCCATATAAAATAAGAGAAATAATTGCGACAAAGATTAACTGGGAAGAAGAGAATTCACCTCCTTTTTCTGATGTCAAAAAATTTGGTAAAACCAAGGTCAATATAGATATTGCAACTAAAGTAATTAAAGCAGTTGAAACACCTTGTTTGATAAAGTTCTGTTCTCTATAACGAACTCCTCCAGCCAATAAACAGATTCCGATAATTCCGGTAAGAATAATCATTACAGCAGCAAAAACGGTATCTCTTGCCAAAACAGAAGGGAAGCCGGTAGGTTCGGACATCATCAACGAAACAATAAGTGAAACTTCTATAACTGTAATGGCCAATGCTAAAATAATTGTTCCAAAAGGCTCTCCAACTTTGTGTGCAACAACTTCTGCGTGATGTACAGCAGCTAATACAGCAAAAATTAATATGGCTCCTAAAACACTTGAAAGCCATATTTGTTCTTTAAAATTATCGGCAAGTCCTAATGAAATTATGGCAAGAATTGGGCAAATAATTGTCCAATATGGTAATGCTAAATTGAATTTTTTTGAAATAAAATTGTCTACGTGCATTCAATATATGGTTTTAGATTAAGTACAAAAATAATAAGTATTATTGATAATTAATATGTTTAATTATCATAATTATTAATAATCAAGGTGTTTTTTATGTTAAAATAAAACATTTAGCTAATGGTTGTCATAAGTTCACTGTCAATAAAAAATTAAATTTGCAAAATGTTAAACGTATCTGACGAAAAGTTGAAAAAATGGTTTAGCACATCATGTGTGTGGGAAACGATAAGTTGTACGCTCTTATTTTTGGTCGCAATGCCAATAAAATATCAATTTGATTATGTGCTGCCAATGCCATTTGCTGGTTGTTTTCACGGTTTTTGGTTTACAGCTTATTTGATTTTACTTTTTAGAGTCAGAAGAATATATAAATGGGACGACGAAGACTTTATCATTTATGTGATGTACGCATTTATTCCGTTTGCAACTTTAGCGGTACATAAAGTAATAAAAGAGGATAAAAATAATAGATAAATAAAAAAAACGGTTTCTTTTTGAAACCGTTTTTTAATACCCATATATTTTACGCCATTTAGCTACAGTATTTCGACTGATTTTAAACTTATCAGCAGTAAAAGTATTGGTGTAATTATTTTTTTGCTGAATTTTTAAAATCTCTAAAACAGAATTCAAATCATAAGATTTAATTTTTTGGTAGGTATTTTTTATTCAATTATGAATAGTGTTTTAGGGATATTGTATTCATTCAAAATTTCTTAAATTTTCTTTTTTTTCTTCAGTGTATAAATTCAATACAAAATCTATAATCTCTTTTGTATACACACTTTTGCGATAATTTGTTAAAACATAGCTTTTAGAGGATGTTGAAGTTGTGGCGTTTTTTCCAACAGGAGCAACTAAAATAATTTGCTGCGTATAAATTCTAAAAAAAATCATATTTCAACAACTTCGACCATTTAATAAATCGTCTGTTTGTATACTTTTACTTAAATATTGAGCATTAATTTCTTTTTCAGAATAAGTTTTAAAGAAACCTTTGATACGGGATATATCAATTACAAGTTCGTCGACTTTTTTGATTAAAGAGCCTATCTGAATATCTTTCATAGGTTAGTAGGTTTTGAGTAATCGTAAATATAGGAAATTGAAATCAGTTTTCCTATTAATTATCTCAAAAATAGAATGATTTTATGTACAAAAAGATCGTTTCGTTATATAGAATTTATTTTATAAATTTATGCGACTAAATTAAGTATAATGATTATTCAACCAAGAACAAGAGGTTTTATTTGCATTACGACTCATCCTGAGGGAACTGCAAAAAATGTTCACAATCAAATTGAGTACGTAAAATCAAAAAATATTTCAGCCGAAGGACCAAAAAAAGTATTGGTAATTGGAGCTTCGACAGGTTTTGGTCTGTCATCTCGTATTACAGCTGCTTTTGGATATAATGCTGCAACAATAGGTGTTTTCTTTGAAAAACCTGCTGCGCCAAGAAAACCGGGGACTGCGGGTTGGTACAACACAGCTGCTTTTGAAAAAGAAGCACACGAAGCTGGTTTGTATGCAAAAAGTATTAATGGAGATGCTTTTTCTGATGAGATTAAACAACAAACGATTGATTTAATCAAACAAGATTTAGGTCAAGTAGATTTAGTAGTTTACAGTTTAGCTTCGCCTCGTCGTACACACCCAAAAACAGGTGTTGCGTATTCATCAGTTCTTAAACCAATTGGTGAACCATTTACAAATAAAACAGTAGATTTTCATACAGCAGAAGTTACAGATATTACAATTGATCCGATTGAATCTCAAGAAGAAATTGATAATACAATTGCTGTAATGGGAGGTGAGGATTGGAAATTTTGGATGGAAGATTTGAAAGCTGCTGGTGTTTTAGCTGAAGGCGTAAAAACTGTTGCTTATTCATACATAGGGCCAGAATTGACGCATAGAATCTACAAAGATGGATCGATTGGTATGGCTAAAAACGATTTAGAAAAAACGGTTCCTGTTATCAACGAATTATTAGCTGATTTGAATGGTGTTTCTTACGTTTCTGTAAACAAAGCTTTGGTAACACAGTCTAGTTCTGCGATTCCAGTTGTGCCATTATATATTTCGTTATTGTACAAAGTAATGAAAGCAAAAGGAATTCACGAAGGAACAATAGAGCAAATGCAACGTTTGTTTGCAGAGCGCTTGTATACTGTAAATGGAGAAGTTCCTTTGGATGAAAATGGACGTATTCGTATCGATGATTTAGAAATGCGCGAAGATGTACAAAAAGAAGTAGATGATTTATGGAAAATTGTAACTTCTGAGAACATCAAAGAAATTTCTGATATCAAAGGTTATCATGATGAGTTCTTACAATTGTT
The DNA here is from genome assembly GCF_002431085.1 of Empedobacter sp. UBA5924. Classification (NCBI taxonomy): domain Bacteria; kingdom Pseudomonadati; phylum Bacteroidota; class Flavobacteriia; order Flavobacteriales; family Weeksellaceae; genus Empedobacter; species Empedobacter sp. UBA5924. Next base: position 2,049 of record NZ_DJDM01000032.1, on the reverse strand, counting down.
TGGATTTAGTTTTGATGAAATCGATTATGATGCTGATACAAACGAATTGATTTCAGTTCCAAGTATTGCAGAATAAGAAGATCATTTCAATAATAAATACAAAACCTCGAAAATTATTTTCGAGGTTTTTTTTGTCTCAATAAAATAAGTCAAAAATAATTTTATTCGTATTTGTTTGATTTAGTTTTATTAAAAATATGATTTAATTTTTATGAATAATTTAAAGTTGCGTTTTAATATTAATTTCTAATTATATTATTCTTAAATTTTAAGTTTTCTTTTAGAGATATATCCAAAAAATATGAAATTTATTTTTCGAATCTTAAAATATATCCGAAACACTTTACATTTCATTAAGTTTTAACACATGTATTTTTATGTCAATTTGGAAAATTAAACCATTAGCGAAGTTAATAGAAGATTCGCAAGAAACAGAAGGTGGTTTAAAAAGATCTTTATCTTCGGGAGCTTTAGTTGCTTTGGGTATTGGCGCTATCATCGGTGCCGGATTATTTAGTTTAACAGGAATAGCAGCGGCAGATCATGCTGGTCCAGCAGTTACTTTATCGTTTGTTTTAGCCGCGGTTGGTTGTGCGTTTGCAGGTCTTTGTTATGCCGAATTTGCTTCGATGATTCCTGTTGCAGGAAGCGCTTACACGTATTCTTATGCAACAATGGGTGAGTTTATAGCTTGGATTATTGGTTGGGATTTGGTGTTAGAATATGCTTTGGCAGCGGCAACCGTAAGTGTGAGTTGGTCGGCATACGTCGATAAATTTTTACAAGGAATTAATATTCATTTACCTCAAGAATTATTGCATGCTCCAGCCGATGGAGGAATGGTTAATTTACCAGCAATATTTATTGTGTGTTTATTGTCTTTAGTACTTATTAGAGGGACGAAAGAGTCTGCTATTATCAATAATATTCTTGTTATTTTAAAAGTTACAGTTGTAATTGTTTTTATTGTTTTAGGATGGAGTCATATTAATCCTGAAAATCATATACCATTTATTCCTAAAAATATTCCAGGAACTCAATTTGGAGGAATGCCAGGGATTGCAGCAGGAGCAGCAGTCGTTTTCTTTGCTTTTGTTGGTTTTGATGCGGTTTCTACTGCAGCACAAGAAGCTAAGAATCCACAAAAAGGAATGCCAATAGGAATCTTGGGGTCATTGGTTATTTGTACCATATTGTATGTGTTATTTTCATGGGTAATGACAGGTTTGGTACCATACGAAATCTTTAAGGGAGATGCTTCTCCAGCAGCGACAGCTTTTGCGGTAACAGGTTATACATTTTTACAAAGTGTGTTGATTTTGGCAATTATTGCAGGCTATACGTCGGTTATATTAGTGATGTTATTAGGACAAAGTCGTGTGTTTTATAGCATGAGTAATGACGGATTGTTACCTTCTTTCTTTTCAGATGTTCACAAAAAATTTCGCACGCCTTGGAAAACTAATTTATTCTTTTTGGTATTTGTAAGCATTTTTGCAGGTTTTGTTCCAATCAAAGATTTAGGGCATATGGTAAGTATCGGAACTTTATTCGCTTTTACATTGGTGTTTATTGGAATAATTGTAATGCGCAAAAAAATGCCAAATGCTGAGCGTAAGTTTAAAGTTCCATTGGTTCCTCTAGTTCCAATTTTAGGAATTATTGTATGTGTTTATTTAATGACATCATTAACGATGGAAAGTTGGTGGCGACTTTTAATTTGGTTAGTGATCGGAATTTGTATTTACTTTTTCTACGGAAAACAACATAGTAAGGTTGATGGTTAGAAAATTATCATTTTGAGTTTTTTTTAGAAATCCTTTGTCTTTTAGATGAAGGATTTTTTGTGGTGATAAGAAACCTAAAAAAAAGTTTGAACAATGTTTAAGCTTTTCGTGGGCTGACAGGTTGATCTTGCTACCTTTATTTGGACATAAGAATTATGGATTAAGCTGTAAAAATTAACTTAGAAAAATGAAGAAAAAATTTTATAGTAAAGAGTTTAAAGATCGCGCCGTTCAACAGAGCTACTGTAATCTTCCCCTTGTT
>NZ_DJDM01000043.1:0-25916 GCF_002431085.1 Empedobacter sp. UBA5924 | reverse complement strand
CGAAGTCATGAAGTACGACAGAAACAAATTATATAATTCATTTCCGTTCATTACTTCGAATTTCCCTGGATTGAAACGATTATAACTTGTAGAATAATCTGCATTTACAACCAATCCATTTCCTCTGGCTCTTTTAGTTGTTACAACTACTACTCCATTCGCTCCACGAGAACCATATTGCGCAGTTGCAGCAGCATCTTTTAATACAGAAATTGTTTCAACATCATTTGGATTAATATTTGGTGTTCCATGATAAATCACTCCATCAACTACCCATAAAGCATCTGTTCCTGCAGAAATACTTGTTTTTCCTCTTAAACGTAATGAAGCCGTTGAACCTGGTTGTCCAGAGCTACTTGTAATTCTAAGACCTGCAACTTTACCTTGTAATAAATTGGTAATGTTCGGAGATTTAGCATCCATTAAGTCTTTTGCATTTACAACAGAAACTGCAGCGGTTACCTCTTCCTTACGTTGTGTAGAATATCCAGTTACAACTGCAGTTCCTAAATCTATATTCTCACTTTTAGGATTTAATTGAGTGGATAAATCTCCTAAATTCTCAGAAGTAACGGTAATTTCCTTGCCTTTAATAATTAAAATATCACCGATTTTGGCATCAATATTAAAATCTCCATTTTCATCTGTGTAAGCTGCCTTATCAGTCCCTTTTATTTTTACCTCTACATCTGCTTCTGGAAAACCATCAGAATCTTTTACATGACCTGTAGTTTGAGCATAAGCAAACGATCCAAGAACAAAAAGAAGACTAAAAATTCTAAATTGTTTTTTTCTCATCTCTTGTGTTAAAATTGTTAACAATAAAAGTATTAAAAAAAACACTTAAGAATTACTCTACAATTCAAATACAAAAATAAACCAAGTAATAAAAGAATATATAGAATAATTTTAGGGATTACTTGTTTCAATAAAATATTAAACTATTTTTTCAACTCTTAATAGAATGTTAAGAAATGGTAAAATTTAATATTTTATATTAAACTTTCAAAATCAGCCAAAAAAAATCCGTTCGATAATCGAACGGATTTTATATTTTTCCTAAAAAAGCAGTTTTTAGTAAGCAGCGTCTTTGATACGAGCTTTTTTACCACGTAATGCTCTGAAGTAGAAGATACGAGCTCTACGAACTTTACCTTTTTTGTTTACTTCAATTTTTTGTAACGCTGGCATGTTAACTGGGAAGATACGCTCTACACCAACATCTCCAGACATTTTACGGATTGTGAAAGTTTCTGTAGTTCCTTGTCCTCTTCTTTGGATAACAACCCCTTTAAAGAACTGAACACGAGTTTTTCCACCCTCTGTAATTTCTTGATAAACTGTAATAGTATCACCTGCTGCGAAAGCTGGGAACTCTTTTTTAGCTACGTATTTCTCTTGTACGTATTTTACTAAATTTTCCATTATTATAATTTCAATTTATTTGAATTGAGCAACTTAAACGTCTTTCGTCAGAGGTTGAACAATGTGGATGCAAAATTAATCAAAAATCTTGATTATACAAATGATTCTCTTTCTTTTATGAATGAATTTTTATTAAATCATTTTCAAAAGATTGATTTGTTAATTGTGCTACGACTGATTTCATCGCTAAAAGTCGAGCAGTTTTTTTATCATCTGTCACAATTTCTAGCCAAGATGAACTTTCTGTTCCTGTTTGCTGAAACATTTTGTCAATGTAATTGGTATAAACATCCCATAACTCTTGTGCCTTTTGATCCAATGCCCCTAATTTCCATTGTTTCAATTCGTCATCTTTCCGATCTTGTAATCGTTCTGCTTGTTCTTCTTTCGAAATCGACAGGAAAATTTTAACCAAAATAATTCCATCATCTTGCAAAAGCTTTTCTACTTCTACTACTTGTTTCATAAACTTTGTATGTTGTTCTTCCGTACAAAATCCGAAAACAGGCTCTACAACAGCACGATTATACCAAGAACGATCAAAGAATACAATTTCACCTGCATTTGGTAATTCTTTAAAATATCGCTGAAAATACCATTGTCCTTGTTCTATTTCAGTCGGCTTTGGTAATGCTTCAACACGATATTTTTTAGGGTTTAGAAATTCTGTTATTCTCGAAATTGTTCCTCCTTTTCCAGCTGCATCACGACCTTCAAAAATAATTAACACACGTTTATTCTCTTGAATAACTTTAGATTGTATTTCTAACAATTTTTCTTGAAGTTCTTTTAATTCTTTCTCATAAGCGAGTTGTTCTTTGAACTTCTTTTCTTTTATAATATCATGTCTAACCAAAAAATCAATGATTTCTTGCTTATTATTTATTTTTTCTAAATCATTTAAATCAAATTCAGCCATAGTTTTAGGTTTGATAATTAATTTTCTTCTTCTAAGTTTTGATGTTTCAAAATACGTTTATTTTTATCATCATAAGGTATTTTAGACAAAATATATTCCATCGCCTCTACTCTAGCCTTGTACTTTTTGTTGGCATCAATGATTTTCCAAGGAGCAAAATCTGTATTTGTTTTCGTAAACATTACATCTTTATAAGCTGAATAAACATCAAACAAATCTTGCGCTTTTTGATCTACAGAGCTATACTTCCATCGTTTGGTTGGTGAATTTACAATATCTGCAAAACGTTTTGCTTGTTGTTCTTTTGTAATCGAAAAATAAATTTTAATCAAATATATTCCCGAATTAATCCACATTTTCTCGACATCATTTACCTCGTTCATAAAAGTTTCATATTCCTCTTGTGTACAAAACCCATTTACAGGCTCTACAACAGCTCTATTGTACCAACTTCTATCAAAAAAAACAATTTCTCCTGCACGTGGTAACTGACGAACATAACGTTGAAAATACCATTGTCCTCGTTCTACTTCATTAGGCTTTGGCAGTGCTATAATTCTATGTTCACGAGGATTTAGATGTTCTACAATTCGACGAATTGCACCTCCTTTCCCAGCTGCATCTCGACCTTCAAAAACAATCACAACTTTTCGTTTATTTTCGGCTACCCAAGTTTGTAATTTTATCAATTCTTCTTGTAATTGCTCTATCCTATTTTCATATTTTACAGTACGCAAGGCTTTCGCAAAATTCAACTTTCCATGATCAGATTGTAAAAGTCCAACAAGACCTTTTTTGGTTTCGATTAATTTTAAATCTTTCGGTTTTAGCTCCATTTTCTTACAATTTAAAATTAATGATTCAATTCTTTTACCATTCGATAATAACGTTCAATCACATTTGGATCTACCATTAAATTTACTTCGGCATCCTCTTTTCCTTTATAATTAAACAAAGAAAGCACATAACGAATAGATTCTAATCTTGCCGTATTTTTATCATTTGCGTTGACAATAATCCAAGGCGAAAAAGAGTTGTGCGTGCGCGTAAACATTTGATTGATATAATGCGAAAATTCATCCCAAAGCTCTTGTCCTTTTGCATCGACTGGACTATATTTCCACTTTTTAAGCGGATTATTTAACCTCGAATCAAAACGTGTTTGCTGCTCCTCTTTAGTCACAGAAAACCACAATTTGACAATATATGTCCCTGATTCGTACAACATATGTTCAAATTCTGAAACTTGCACCATAAATTGCTCATATTGTTGCTCGGTACAAAATCCCATAACTGGCTCTACAACTGCTCTGTTGTACCAACTTCTGTCAAAAAAAACAATTTCACCAGCATTTGGTAACTCTTTGATATAACGATTAAAATACCACTGATTTTGTTCGACTTCTGTAGGTTTATTCAATGCAACAACACGCATAGAACGCGGATTAAGATGCTCGCGAAAACGGCGAATTGTACCTCCTTTTCCTGAAGCATCTCGTCCTTCGAAAATGATTGCAACTTTTTTCTTTTCTGTCGAAATCCAATTTTGAAGATTTACTAACTCTGATTGCAGTTTTAGTAACTCATTTTCATATTCAAACTTCTTTATCACATTTTTATAGAGAGGATTTTCTTCTTGATTTTCGACCAAAAAATGCATTAGTTCTTCGGTTGTTGTAAAATCTAAAATCTTACTTTTTTTCATAAATATTTATAGATTGTAAAATCTTTTTTAAGGTAAAAATTTTACAGAACATAAAAGTGAAGATTATGATAAATCTTTCTTTTAAAATCATAAATTTTATCATATTCAACCTCAATCAATTTGGTTAAATTTGTCAATAAATTAGTTTTTTGCGCATACTATTTTTCATATCACTCATATTTTCTATCGCATTTCGTCCTTTAATGCCGATGATAGATTATGTTTTAAATTATGAAGAAATCGCAAATGAACTTTGTGAAAATCGAGAAAAACCTGAATTACTTTGTAATGGTTTTTGCTATTTGAAAGAAGAAATTTCGAAAAGTGAAAAGAATCAGCCAGAAAATCATTTTGTCAAAAATTCGGTCAAAATTTTAGATGCGATTGTTCCTCAAAAACAAATTATTTCTCCAAAAAAGTATTTTACGCAAAAAAATAAATTATCAACTGATCATTATCAAGATATTAATTCTAACTATATTATTCGTTTAGTTTTTCATCCTCCAATTGTTTAATTTTTCTTTTATAGATCTAAACTATAGAATCAGATAACAATTAATTAAAAACAAATAAACAATCTAAAATGAAAAATTTAAAAAACACATTCTCTTTAATAGTCTTAGGGTTTGCATTATTTTCTTGTAATAAAGAGCAAACAAAACAAGAGAATTTTGAAGTAAAGCATGTTTCTCACGAAGAAATGAAAGCTGTAACTAAATTGGATGTTGCGGTTGTGAACGAAGTTGATCCAATTTGCGGAATGAAAACTGCAGATCATTTGAGTGACACAGCTAATTACCAAGGAAAAACGTATGGTTTTTGTTCGACAATGTGCAAAGAAGAGTTTCTAAAAAATCCTGAAAAACATATCCATGAATAAACAATTAATAGCCGTTATTGTTATTATTTTAGGCGTTATAGGAACTGTTTTTTGGCTAAAAAATAAGCCTAAAGATGAACTTTACACGGTAATGAAAGTTCCGGAATTTTCGATGACAAATCAAAATAATCAAACGATTACAAATCGTGATATGTTAGGAAAAGTGTACGTTGTAGAATTTTTCTTTACAAGTTGTCCAACGATTTGCCCAGTAATGAGTAACAATTTACGCACAATAGAAGATGAAATAAATGATGCAAACCTTGGTTTTATTTCGATTACAATTGATCCAAAACGAGATACACCTGCACGATTGTTAGAATATGCAAAACAAATTGGTGTAAAATCACCGAATTGGCATTATTTGACTTCGGATCGAGAAGAAATTGAGCAACTTTCGGATAAATTCAATATTTATGTTGGAAAAGACGAAACAACTGCCGAAGGTCTAAATCACAGCGGAAAACTTGCATTGGTTGATAAACAAGGAAATATCAGAAGTCGATATGATAAAATGGGTGTTCCAATACTGTTTTATTCGGGACTGAATTACAAAGATCCTGAAGGAAAAGAACCTTCTCTAGCTGGAAAATATCATCCTGAAATAGAATTTTTAAAAGAAGATATAAAAAAACTTCTTGCAGAATAAAATTTAAAACCCTCCTAAAAATGGAGGGTTTTGTTTTAATTATAATTTTCTAAATCACAGCAAATTATTGTTTGTCCTTATGGAAAATTGATGGACGGAATGCATCGTGTTGTAAAAGCAAATTTATTGGATTTGAAAACAATAAAAGCGTATCGACTTTCGACCTTACCAAACCCCGATTATATTGATGTAGATCCTGACGATTTACCTTATGATGAAAATTAAAATTTAGAAGTTAAGCAATCAAATCTTGAATGGTTCAGAACATTTAAAGCAATTTATGAAACTGGGACTTTATCTGCTGCTGCGCAACAATTATTTATTTCACAACCTGGTTTTAGCTTACATCTCAATTCGTTAGAAGCCTATACGGGCTACAAATTATTTGATCGATCGGCGCGAAAAATGGTTCCGACTGAAAAAGGAAAAATTTTGTATAATTTTATTTTAGAACCGATTCAAAAATTAGCTGCTGCGGAGCAACATTTTTGGAAAGAAAATTTTAAAGAACATCCAGATTTCAAACCAAATTATATTGTCCCAAATATCAGTTCTATTATTCGTTGTTTGAGCGATGGAAATGGCTTTTCTATTGTTCCCGACTTTTTATGTCAAGAAGCACTAAATTCTGGTAAAATAAAATTGGTTTGGCAAGGTGAAAAACCGTTGGAAAATACACTCTATTTTGGTTCACGAAAAAATACGATTTACGAAAAAGAAATTGAGCAATTGCAACAGATTTTTGTAGATAAATGGTGTAAAGATTTGGGTTAAATACTTCCCAAATCTTTGAAAAACGCAACCAATTGATGATTACTTGTAATTTGTAGCGACTCTTTTAATGAGCCCAATCTCTTTTCTACACTACTTAGACTTGCAGGTTTGATATTATTTTGTTTTAAGTGATTTGAAATATCTTTTAGTAAAATTCCATTCGAAAGCAAAGAAACTAACGTAACATCATACGAAGTTATTTCATACGTATTTTTTTGTTTGATACTACGTTTCATGTCCAATTCCAAATGCATTCCGCCCGCAAAAACAGTTTGTATCGCTTTTTTCAACTCTTTCGAATCTTCTCTTCCTTTCGCCACAAACCCATCTATATGGTATTCCTTGAAAAGATTATCCACCATATCCGCTTTCTTTTCTACCGAAAAAACAATCACTTTCAAATTTGGCTGAATTGCTTTTACAGCTTCAATTAAATCTCGTCCACTTTTCAAGTTTTGCTCGCGATGATCTTCTTCAAAAGACAAATCAGAAATCAATAAATCATAAGGTTGATTGTCGTGCAATGCTTTTTTCACTTTCAAGAATGCATCATCACAATAAAAAGCATAATCAGGATTTTCTACATGTAAATCTTTTAAAACTTTCTGAATCGAAATATTAAAACTCTCAAAATCTTCTGCAATTAATACTTTTTTAAACATACTTTTTATTTAGGTTATTGAATTGGAAATATGATCTTAATTTTTAGACCATTCACATTTTCAGTTTCAAAAATAACATCTCCGTTTAGATTAGAAATACGTGAAACCGTATTTTGCAAACCATTTTTAGGTTTTAAGTCCGAAATCCCAATTCCATTATCTGAATAATTGATAATAATTTGTTGGTTTTCTTCTTTAAAATTTAGTATAACTCGTGAAGCTTCGCTATGTTTTTTCATGTTCGTCAACAATTCTTGCATCACTAAGAAAACCTCTGTTTTAGCATAATCTTTTACGTTTCTCCAAAGTTCTTTTTCATTTCCAATCAAATATATTTTGACTTGTTCCGAATCATAAGAACTTATCAATTGTGCTAATTTTTCTGCAAAATTTTCTTGTTGATTTTCATCAATCCTATCATAGGAAATATCGCGCGAAATTTCATAAACCACCTCCAATTTATCTAAAATTTGATCACGATTAAATTCTGATTTATTCTCAATATCAGACATCACATGATAAATTCCGTTCGCCACTTTATCGTGTACTTTTTTAGAATATTTCAGTTCTGTTTTTTTGACTTCCAAAACCTTTTCTTGTTGCAACAAAACTTTCTCTTGCTCTAATTTTTGCTTTCTTTTTCTGTACAAAAAATATCCAAAAACAAACAAAACGATCAATAAACCGATTAGAATGTAAAGTTTTAAAATATCATTTTTCTTCTTTTCATTCTCTGCTTCAGCATTCAAAAAATCTGCACGATTTTTCTCCGAATCATAACGCACCAACGCAAATTGATTTTTCGCTCTGTTACGTTCTAACTGAATACTATCGTTTAGCTTTTGATAAGCTTCAAAATATTGTTTTGCATTTGTAGGATTGTCTAATAAAATAAGTTGTTGATAAACTTCTAATTTATCGCCCGCACTCTTATTTTCGAAAGCAATTTGTTTTCTTTTATAAGCATAGTCCAAGGCTTTTTTATAATCTAAATTTGAAAAATAATCTGTTAAATGCGCATAACTTGCATTTTGTCCCCACAAATCATTTTCCTTTAATCTAATATTTAACGCTTTATTTAATTCATTTATAACATTGGACTTATTGTCTTTTAACCATTTGGTATATGCTAAATTATCAGTAATTCGCGCATATTCTTTTGGATTTTCAATTGTATTCTTATCTTTTAGTAATTCTTGGTAAATCTTTATCGCTTCATCATACTGCTTATCGTAACGATAACTATTTGCAATGTTATTTTGATTGATAATATAAACATCTTTTTCTTTAGAAAAATCAATTGCTTTTTGATAATAATCTATAGCATCATTAAAATTTCCTAAATCATGAGAAGTTTGCCCTAAAATATTATATGCACTAGAAAGTGTTTCTTTTTCTTCACTTATTTTAGGGTTTAATAATTTTACCGAAGAAATAATTAATTCTTGGCTTCCAAACCAATCTCCTTGATCTTTAGAAATAAAAGCCATATTTATCAAACATTTTGATGCTTGATGTTTGTTATTCAGTTTTATAAATTCTGAATATGCTTTATTAAAATAAACATAAGCACTATCATTCTCTTGTTTTTCATAAAACTTCCATGCTTTATCATAAGCTTTATTATCTAAATTATCCTGCTCAATCTCTTTGTTTTTAGACTGTTGACATGAAATAATAAAAAGTATAAAATAAAAAAATAAAATTTTTCTCAAATCTCCATATTTACAACCTAAAGCTAAACAAAAAACGGATAGATTACTCTATCCGTTGATGATTTATTTTTTCACAGGAACATCCCCTTTTTCTCCATTTGTATCACCGTCTATACTATCTGATGAAGTTTGTACAACTGGATGTTGATCTTGTGAAATTGTGTTTGCATTTTGATTTGGTAAAAAGAATCCCAATAAAGCGAATAATAATTCTAACATAGCTTAAATTTTTAATTTTTTGATATAGGTGCTCTTCCTCACAAAACAGATTGCGAGTAGTGTACACGAGAAAAAAGAAGCGCTTCTTTAGTAGGAAGTTTTTTGTAGTCTTGAGAACAATTCAGGAAAAATGCTTCCCTTCAAATCACCTCAACTATTTTCGAGACTACGTTTTCAGAAATCAAGTTTTTTGTTTTTGTTTTGATTTCTATTGCAAAGTAAATACAGAACACAAAGTCGCTGTTAAACAAACAATAGACAAGTTTTGGACAATTATTGGACAGCTTGTTTTACGGTAAACCGTAATTTATTTTGTCCAAAATTTGTCTACTTTGTAAAAGAATTAAAAATGAAATGTCTACGAAAAAATATCTATTCGAAAAAGTTTTTGAGAAAGCAAAAAATGAATTTGGGAGTTGAAGTAAAAATGGAATGTCTGTGCATTTAGAAAAAGTAATTTCAGATGATTATAATTATCCTATAACAAGCAAATCTTTTTTCAAGATATTTTGATGATTTCGTGAAAGAAAATAATTTAAAGAAGGAAATAAGTCCTGATTTATTAAACATTCTTGCTCATTATATCGGTTATGAAAGTTTTGGAGATTTTAATCAAAAAAATCAGCAGACAAAAAAATGAAGAAAAAGAAGTTAATGTAGAAGAAATCGCATCCGTAGAACCAATAATAGATAATAATATTTCTGAAGAAGAATCAATAATTAATCTTCCATCAAAAAAGAATAATTTCTTTCAGAAAATAAAACTTCAACGAAATAAAGTAATTGCTGGAAGTGGTATTGCTATGATTTTGGCTAGCGGAGGATTATTTCTTAATTCAATGAATCAAAATTCGTCTTGTATGGTTTGGAAAGAAAATCATTATGAAGAAATAGAATGCGAAAAAACTTCGCCACAAATGAATGCTGTTCCATATAACGAAGCTGTTTTTCAATTGAAGAAAATCACAAAACCTGATACTTTAAATTTTAAAAATGCACTTGATAAAGTTTGGTATACAAAGAAAAATGGTGAAGTAGAATTTTTTACCAATTATGGTTTACATTCCGAAAATGGTAAAACATTGAAACCTGTCACAAAATATATTTTAACTAAATATGTCTTAAATAATGAACAATAAAAAACACTCAACATGCGAGATGAAGAGTGTTTTGATTGTTAGAAATGATATATAAAATTTAGAAAATTTTAAAAAGAATTCGAATACTAAATGTGATCACTAAAAAAGCTACAGCCAAAATAGCAACTTTCTGAGGTATTTTGCCTGCTAATTTCGCAGCAATTGGCGCTGCTAAAGCTCCTCCAATTATTAAACCTGCAATGATAAAACCATGACTTACGCCCAAAGCTGCAAAAAAAGTCAACGATGCAGAAAGTGTCACAAAAAACTCGGCTAAACTAACTGTTCCTACTACTAAGTTTGATTTTTTTCCTTTTGCTAATAAAGTTGATGTCACGACAGGTCCCCAACCTCCACCACCAAAAGCATCTAAAAAACCTCCAGCAAATCCTAAAAATCCAACCCGTTTTACTTTTTTGCGTTCGATTTTTTTTCTGAATGCTAAAATAATTAATCGAATTCCGATGATCAACGTATACGAAGCTAAAATTCCGTAAGTAATTGTTTCATATTTGTTTCCCAAATAAACCAATAATAATGATCCCGAAACTGCTCCAATAACACCTGGAATAGCCAATGCCAATAATAATTTTTTGTTTACATTTCCAAATCTATAATGCGAAAAACCACTAATTCCGCTCGAAAACATTTCGGCAGTATGAATACTACCACTTATCGAGGGCAGATTGACACCAAACAACATCATGCTTGTGGAACACGTTACACCATATCCCAAGCCAACTGCTCCGTCTACCATTTGAGCGAAAAAGCCAACAGCCAACATAATGTAAAAAACATTTGGAATGTGAATCACAAAATCTTTCGCTTCCGAAAAACTGACGATTGATGACAAAGCATATCCTAAGAATAATGCGAAGAATACCAAGGTAATTTCGGTTACTAAACGTTTGTATTTTTTTGTCGATTTTTTCCCTTCGAATGAAGACGTTAAATGATTCAAATCAGTTAGTTTTTGATTAAAATCTCCTTTGTGATTGTTTCTGATTTTATTTAAACTTTCAATGTTTTCATCAATTGAATCTGGAATAACATCAGAAAAATACTCTCTCAAACGTTTTGCCATTATAGGAGATTGTCCATTTGTAGAAATCGCAATTTTAAGATGACCTTTATTCACAATCGAACCTAAATAAAAATCGCACAAATCTGGCTGATCAGCTGCATTAACCAAAATTCCTTTTTCATTTGCTTTTTGCTTCACTTCTTGCGAAGTTTCTTTGTTATCGGTTGCAACAATCACTAAATCTACATCCTCCAAATCACTCGATTCGAACGCATGAGTTTCGTGTTTAATTGTTGAATGTTGAGCAAAAATATCTTTCAATTCTTGTTTAAAATCCTTTGCTACAACTTTCAAATTGATCGAAGGATTTTGTTTGATTAGCGTCGTAACCTTTTCTAATCCTACATTTCCTCCGCCAACAATCAGGAAGCGCAAATGTTCTGTTTTTAAAAATATCGGGAATAAATTATTTTTCATTGTTCTTAAAGGGATTTAACTAATTAACCGAAAAATATTTTCGATAGGTAAAATCTCCGAATGTTTCATTGTCTATTTTTTCATTTGTATAACTTTCGAAAACTTGATCTAGCTCATTCAAAATCTCAGTCTCATTGACTTTTTCTTTATAAATTTTATTCAAACGAACACCATATCGATCTCCACCCAACCTCAAATTATAATGTCCAGCAGAAGTCCCTACAAAACCAATTTCCGAAACATACGAACGACCGCAACCATTTGGACAGCCCGTCATACAAATAGAAATATCATCATTTTGAAGTTGATGTTTTTCTAGCAAAGGCTCTATTTTATTCACCAATTCTGGCAAATAACGTTGCGCTTCTGCTAAAGCCAATGGACAAGTTTGTAAAGCCACGCATGCCATCGAATTTTTTCTAAGTTCACTAATATCTTTGTGAATAGAATACTTTTCTAAAAGCTGTTCAACTATAGCTTTATTTTCAATTGAAATCTCACCTAACAATAAATTTTGATTCGCTATAAAAATAAAATTATTGATATTTAATAAAGCCAATTCATGTAAAAATGCTTTCTGATTAGACTGTACAACTCCATTCTCCACAAATAAAGTGTAATACCACATTCTGTTATTCACTTGTCGCCAATCATAAATATCAGAACGCTCCGTAAATTGATAAGGCTGAGAAGGCTCTAATTTAAAACTAACACGTTTTTCTAATTCAGACTTGAAACCATCAACCGTTAATTTATCAACTGTATACTTTAGTCTCGCTAATTTTCGATCGCCACGATTCCCAAAATCACGCTGAATTGTCAATACTTCATAAGCAACTTTCAACACTTTTTCTTCAGAATCAACAAAACCAATTTCGGTTGATAAACGCGAATATGTATTTGGATTTCCGTGAGTTGTTGACAAACCTCCACCAACAGCGATATTGAAACCTTTCAATTCATTATTTTCGATAATCGCAATCAGTCCCAAATCATTTGCAAAAACATCTACATCATTAGTTGGCGGAATAGCAATTGCAATTTTAAATTTTCGAGGTAAATAGCGGTCTTCATACAAATCATCTTTCTCTGTTTCGCGTTCGTAAATCTTTTCATTATCCACAAAAATCTCATAATAAGCTTGTGTTTTAGGCAACAAATGTTTTGATAATTTATCTGCATATGCATGAATTTGAGCATGAATTGGCGAAAGCAACGGATGAGAACTCGCAATTACATTTCGGTTTACATCGCCACAAGCTGAGATAGAATCTAACGTTGCTTGGTCAAACGATTGTAAAGTTGGACGCAATTGATGTTTCAAAATTCCGTGCAATTGAATGGTTTGACGCGTTGTAATTTTTAAAACGCCTGTTCCATATTGTTCAGAAGTTTCGTGAATTGCCAACCATTTATCAGCGTCAATAATTCCACCCGGAATACGCAAACGAATCATAAACGAATACAATTTGTCTAACTTTTTTTCTGCGCGTTCTTCTCGTCTATCGCGATCATCTTGCACATACATTCCGTGAAATTTCACCAAAGCTTCGTCATCTGCACGTACATTTCCAGTGTGATTATCTAGCTCTATACTTTCTTTTAACGTACCGCGAAGTCCGTCACTTTTTATTTTAATTCCTTCTATAGGAGATTGTTTTTCTATACTCATTTTATTAGTTATTGGTTGATTAGTAAACATCTTTTTGGTAGCGACCTTCTTCTTCCAATTGTTCCAGAAAATTTTTCGCTGAAACCTCATCTTGATTTGATTCTTTTGCTATTAATTCGATCAAAGCACTTTCTACATCTGTACTCATTCCGTCTTTTTGACCGCAGACATACAAATACGCACTTTCGTTTAACCTATTTTAAAGTTCTTTTCCTCGTTCTTTCACTCGATCTTGCACATAAATTTTATGTTTTTGATCTCTCAAAAAAGCTGTATCTAATTTGCTTAAAACTCCTGTTGAAAGCCATTCCTGAATTTCAGTTTGATAATAGAAATCCGAAACAAAATGTTGTTCACCAAAAAACAACCAGTTTTTACCTTCTGCGCCAATTGCATCACGATGTGTCAAAAAACTACGAAAAGGTGCAATTCCTGTTCCCGGACCAATCATAATTACCGATTGATTTTCATCTGGAAGTTTGAAATTTTTATTTTTATGAATGTAAAATTCTATGGATTTATCATGCTCAAAATCTGCTAAAAACTGAGAACATAATCCAGTTTTTTGTTGATCAGAAACTGAAAAAGTATTCAGACTAACCGTTAAATGAATTTCATTATCATATGCTTCATTCGATGATGAAATCGAATATAAACGTGGTGCAATTGGATGCAAAAGATTTAAAATATCATCAAATTTCATTGTAGATTCTGACGAATAATATTTTGATAATAAATCAATTAAATCAATCTTAGTTTCAAGAATTTCTACATTTAAAATTGTTGCAAATTGATCGATTGATTTTTTAGAAAGTGCTCTAATATTTTTTTCTTCAAGTTCTTTTGCGCGATTTTCTTCATTGAAAAATTTTGCAATCGTTAAAATTTCGGTTTGATTATTTTTTGGATAAACACCCAAAGCATCACCTGGTTCGTAATCTACTTGCTCATCAACTGCTATTTCGATATGATACGTTTCATTGTTTGAATCTCTATCATTCAAAACGATTTCATCTTTTATAATTCCTTCGTACGATTTTTTCTGCGTTGAAGAATTTTGCAATTTTTGAGATTGTACAACCGTTGAATTTCCTTCTGATTGAATAGTTTTTAAAATATCCGCAAACCAATTTTCGGCAATTTCTTGATAATCTAAATCTACTTTTACCAAATCGAAAACGCGTTGTGCGCCTAGTTTTCCAAATAATTCATCAATTTCTTCTCCTGATTTACAGAAAAACGGATAAGAAGTATCGCCCAAACCAAAAACAGCAAACTTAGTTTGATTTAATTTTAGATCAGAGTTACTCAAATTATCATAGAATTTTTGCGCATTTTGAGGTAAATCTCCATCTCCTTGCGTACTAAAAATTTGAATTAAGAATTCTTCCTTTTCAATTTTTTCGAGTGGATATTGAAACGCTTCAATCGCTTTGGCTTGAATTTTATTCATCTTAAAAATTCCAAGCAATTGATTAGCTAATTTCTTCGCATTTCCTGTTTCAGTTCCATAGATTATTGTAGGTTTGATTGAGGTTAAAACTTTTTGTTCTTGAGGTACTTCTTGTGTTTGATTTGCAACTAATCCAGCCAAATAACCATTTGTCCAAATAATTTCGTCACGTGATAATTCTTTGACTAAACTTTTTACTAAGTTCAATTTTTCGTTAGCTAGCATAAGAAATTGTTGTTTTATGGTTATCAAAATATGAGTTGGAAGTTGGTTGTTCATCTAACCAAGCGAATGATTGATGCAAATTAACAACATGACCAACGATAATTAAAGTTGGTACAAAATCAAAGGTTGGTAAATGTTTTTCTACAATATTTTCAAAAATAAAAAACTTGCGTTTTCTGATCTGGAGTTGTCGCTTGTTGAATAACTGCTAAACCTTTTTCGGTATCAATTCCATTCAAAATCAACTGATCAGCTAAAGTTTGCAAACGCTGTACACTCATATAAAAAACCAATGTATCAGACGTTTTTGCCCAATCTTTCCATTGTTTGTGTTCAATAGATTTCAAATCGCACAACGTCAACATGCGAACTCCTTTCGAATGATTTCGCGCTGTCAATGGAATTCTCGTGTAAGCTGCAGCACCAAAAGCAGCCGAAATACCTGGAATTATTTCGTACGGAACATGATTTTTTTTCAAGGTTTCTAATTCGTCCAAAATATTAGAGAAAAGTGAAGCATCACCTCCTTTCAATCGAACCACTAATTTTCCTTGCATTACAAACTCAATCATCATATCGTTAATATCTTTTTGAGGCGTATGAATGCCTTTCGAACATTGTTTTCCGACATAAATAACCAACGCATCTTTTGACGCATATTCGTCTATTAACACTGGAGAAACCAAGCGATCTGTCAAAATAACATCTGCTTTTTTTGATATAATTTAATGTTTTGAGCGTCACCAATTCTGGATCTCCATGACCAGCGCCAGCCAAAATTACTTTTCCTATTGTTGTTTGCATGTTTGTAATAAATAAGTTGATTGATAAGATTTAATTGATGTTTTAATCAATAAACATCAAAGCAGCGACTGTATTTTTCGTTGTTTCGTCAATCAAAATGGCATTTCCTGTATGAATATTTTCTTTGAAAGAATCAAAAAATAAAGGTTGATTTGTTTTTAAAACAACTTGTCCAATATCATTTAACTTGATTTCTTCAGATGGAATAAATTCCCAATTATTAATATCCCATTGTTGATCGATTGTTTTGATTTTTGCACGAACCGAATGAAAACGATGTTGCAACACATACGTTTTTCCTTGTTGTAATGCATTATTGTCTAACCAACAAATCCACGCTTTTAGCACATTTGTAGTTTGCGGTTCTTCGGAAGTTTTTACAATTGTGTCTCCTCTACTGATATCTATATTATTTTCGAGATGAATCACAACATTTTCTCCTGCTTCAGCATGTTGTACTTCTTCCAAATGACGTTCTATTTTAACAATTTTTGATTCGATATTTGATGGATAAACTTTAATAGAATCCCCAACTTTGTAGGCTCCACTCAAAATTTGCCCCGCATAACCTCTATAATCGTGATGCTCTTCATCTTTTGGACGAATTACCCATTGAACCTGAAAACGAGCTGCTAAATTTTTATCTGTTTCAATCGAAATTGTTTCCAATTGATGCAATAATGTTTCTCCATTGTACCAAGGCGTTTTTGCAGATTTTTCGACAATATTATCGCCAACCAAAGCAGAAACTGGAATAAAAGTTACTTCATCATAATTCAATTGATCTTGAATTTGTTGAAAATTATTTTTTATCTTTTCGAAAATATCTTGTGAATAATCAACCAAATCAATTTTATTAATGGCGATAATTGCTTTTTTAATTCCCATTAACGATCCAATACTTGCATGACGTTTTGTTTGAGAAGTGATTCCTTTACGTGCATCAACCAAAATAATAATCAACTCTGAATTTGAAGCTCCTGTAATCATATTTCGCGTGTATTGCTCATGTCCAGGCGCATCTGCAATAATAAATTTTCGTTTTGCAGTCGAAAAATATTTGTACGCTACGTCTATTGTAATTCCTTGTTCGCGCTCGGCACGTAAACCATCTGTAATCAAAGACAAATCAATTTCGTCGTCTTCATTTGATTTACGTTTTTCTAAAACACCCAATTGATCGGTGTGAATACTATTCGAATCGTAAAGTAAACGCCCTATTAAAGTACTTTTACCATCGTCTACGTTTCCTGCTGTTATAAATTTTAATGCATTCATTTTACTTAATTCCTATAGATATTATAGAGTTTTGTTTAAAAAAATTTTGACTTAGAAATAACCTTGTTTTTTACGTTCTTCCATCGCCGATTCTGACAATTGATCATCCAAACGAGTTTGTCCTCTTTCGCTAATTCTTGTATTGATAATATCAATAATAATATCTTCAATCGTAGAAGAATCTGAAGGTACAGCCGCTGTACACGTCATATCACCAACCGTTCTGTATCGTACTTTTTCTACCACAACTTCATCGTCTGCATTTGGCTGAATAAAATCTGAAGTCGCTATTAATTTATCATTGTAAACAATACATTCACGCTCGTGAGCAAAGTATAAATTTGGCAATTCGATGTTATTTTGTTTGATATAATTCCAAACATCTAATTCTGTCCAATTGCTAATCGGAAAAACACGAACATTATGTCCTTTTTCAATTCTTCCGTTCAAAATATTCCACAATTCAGGACGTTGAAGTTTCGGGTCCCATTGGCCAAAATCATCACGAACTGAGAAAATACGCTCTTTTGCACGTGCTTTTTCTTCATCGCGACGAGCTCCTCCAATACATGCATCAAATTCATTTTCTTCAATCACATCTAATAACGCATACGTTTGTAAGGCATTACGAGAAGGAAAACGGCCAGAAGTTTCTTTCAGATTATATTTTTTTATAGCATTTTCTACAGAGGCTACAATCAATTTTTCACCGATTTTATCAACCAAATAATCTCTAAATTTTATCGCTTCAGGAAAATTGTGTCCTGTATCTACGTGTACTAAAGGAAAAGGAAATTTCCCTGGACGAAAGGCTTTCAAAGCTAAATGAATCAAAACAATCGAATCTTTTCCTCCTGAAAATAACAATGCTGGACGCTCAAATTGAGCAGCTGTTTCTCTCAGAATGTAGATTGCTTCGTCTTCTAATTGATTTAAATAATTTTTTTCTTGACTTGACATTCTTTCTAACTTTCTAACTTATTTTTTGACAATAAAAAACTCCTCAAAATTTTAGAGGAGTTCATGAACTATTATTTTCGTAATTAATACATCACAACATATTCCACCTCTTGTAAAGAGCGACACATATACATTGACATATTAAATACTATTTTTTTCATTTTTCATGTTACATTTCTGAGTTCAAAATTATATTATTTTTCTAAATAAATATAATTAATAGAATAGTTTAAATAACAAACCTATTTTTCAAACAATTTAAAGAAAATTATCCTAAATAAGTTTATTCAATATAATAATAATCTATAAAACCGATAGATTTTATGTTGTAAAAGTAAAAATTTTATTTAAAATACAAAGATTGATTCCAAAAAAAGATAAAAAATTGAATATTTCGGGGACTTGCTTACCTTTGCAAAATGTCAAGAAAAGCGAAACAAAAAATCATATTAAATAATATAGAAGTTTTACGTGCTGGTGCAAAAGGTGTATCGGTTGGTAAAACAGAGGAAGGAAAAACGGTTCTGATAAAAGGCGCAATTCCAGGAGACGTTGTAGATGTACACGTTTTGAAGAAAAAAAGCAGCTATTTAGAAGGACAAGCAATCGAAATTCACACAAAATCTCCTTATCGCGTTCAGCCAGAATGTGAGCATTTTGGTGTTTGCGGTGGTTGTAAATGGCAAGATATGAGCTATGATGCGCAATTAAAATTTAAGCATGACGAAGTGGTTAACAATTTGGTTCGTATCGGAGGTTTCAAAGATTTAGATGCTGAAATTGTTCCAATTTTAGGTTCTAAAGAACAATATTTTTACCGTAATAAATTAGAGTTTACTTTTTCTAATGCACGTTGGTTAACGTTAGAAGAAATTCAGTCTGGGAAAGAATTTGACGACCGTGACGTAGTTGGATTCCATATTCCTGGTGCTTGGTCTAAAGTTTTGGATGTTACAAAATGTCACTTGCAACGTGATCCTTCTAATGCGATTCGTGTCGAAGCAAAACGTTTTGCATTAGAGCATCATTTAGATTTCTTCGATTTAAAAAATCAAGAAGGTTTATTAAGAACATTAATGATTCGTACTTCTCAGAATGGACAAGTAATGGTTTTGGTTCAATTCTTCCGAGAAGAGAAAGAAAATCGTGAAGCTTTCTTACAAAACTTGAAAGATAAATTCCCTGAAATCACATCTTTATTGTATGCAATCAATCCAAAACAAAACGATTCTGTTTATGATTTAGATATCGAAGTTTTTGCTGGAGATGATCATATTATGGAAAAGATGGAAGATTTGAACTTCAAAATTGGTCCAAAATCTTTCTATCAAACAAATCCAGAACAAGCTTACGAATTATATAAATTAACACGTGATTTTGCAGGTTTAACTGGAGATGAATTAGTATACGATTTATATACTGGAACTGGAACAATTGCGCAATTCGTTTCGAAAAAAGCGAAAAAAGTAGTTGGTGTAGAATCTGTTCAAGAAGCAATTGATGCAGCAAAAGCGGCAGCAAAATTTAATGGAATTGATAATTGTGATTTCTATTGTGGTGATATGAAAGATGTATTGAATCAAGATTTCATTAACGAACACGGAATTCCAGATGTAATTATTACTGATCCTCCACGTGATGGAATGCATAAAAAAGTGGTTGAAAATATTTTGTTTATGAATCCTAAACGTGTTGTTTATGTTTCGTGTAACTCTGCTACACAAGCGCGCGATTTAGAATTGATGAAAGATCAATATAAAATTGTTAAAGTTCAACCAGTTGATATGTTTCCACAAACACATCATGTAGAAAATATTGTACTTTTAGAGCGAATTTAAAATTCAATCAAAAAAAAAATGAAAAATATTCAACGTTTTCTAGCCTACTCAATTTTTGCTTCTATAATTTCTTTAGCATTTTATAGTTGTGAAGATGATGATATTTGTACCGACGAAGGTGATGTTCCACGCATGGTTGCTGATATGTATTATGATGGAACTAATGTTCCTTTGGAAGATTCTATTTATTATTGGGCGTATGTTTATAATGATTCGATTACGAAAGGAATTAGAGAAGCTACAGGAACGAGTAAAGATACTGTCTTAATCGAAAAAAATTCTGCTTTAGGGAAAACAAGTTTCGGAATTACTTTGCGTCAAAATAGTAAAAAAGAGATTTACTATACTATAGCGCAAGGTCCAGATATAGATGTAAAAGATTCTATAACGGGTAAAGTCATCAGAACAATTCCTGCAAAACGTGATCGATTGATTTTAAAATACGATACGCTTGGAAATGGCTATACTTCTAAAGCTTGTGGTTTTGGATTAACTTTTAAAGGAGTTGATGTAAAATTGGTAACAAAAACTGGAAATGGAGCTGGAAATTGGATAAAGAAAATAGAAACTGTAAATACTGAAATTAAAGATGGTTCGACAACTATTATTAAGCTTTTTGCTGACGAGCGCAATTAATTTTGCATTTGGTCAAGAAAATAAAACTGATTCAACAAAAGTTTCGGTTACAGATTCTATTCCCCAAAAAAAATACCACGATATTTTTATCGGTGTAGATATTTTCAATCCAATTGTTTCTGCTTTCAACGATAAAAAAGGAGTTAGCGCTTATGCTTCTTATCAAATCAATAATAAGTGGCATGCCGCTGTAGAAGCTGGTTTCGAGAAAAATAATTTCAATGAAATCAATTGGAATGTTGATGTTGACGGCGTTTTTGCAAAACTTGGTGCAAACTGGTTTATAACGCAAGATATAGAAAATCAATCGAACGGAATTTACATTGGTGGACGAATTGCGTATTCTAAATATTCGCAAACCATCAATAGTTATCCGATTAGAGATTTACAATCGAATGAGATTACAGGAACAGGAAGTTTGCCAAAAGCGAATGTAAGCAGTTATTGGATAGAAGCTGTGGTTGGTGGACGTGTAGAGATTTTCAAGAATTTTTATGGTGAGTTAGCCTTGCATCCTGCAGCTTATATTGGAGGTAAAAAAGATCAAGGAATTGATCCTTTGGTTATTCCTGGTTACGGAAAATACAGTGGTCCTTTCAATATGCCAGTTTTTTGGGGAATTGCTTATAAGATAAACTAAGACTAAAAACTTGTTATGAATCAAATTAGATTAACAAAAGATAATATTTCTCTTTTTCCGAAATATAATAAATTACTTCAAAATGGAAAAATAAAATTCGATTCTTTAGGTCGATTAAGATATTTACATGGAGCACCAATAGGAGATTTGATTCAAATCAAAATAGATAAAAATGGAAAAACAATTTATAAAGAAATAAGTGATGAATGGTTTGATCCAGAAAGTGAAAAAGCTAAAAAATTTGTTTGGTTATAGATTTATATACAAACTAAAAAAGGAACTCTAATTGAGTTCCTTTTTTCTTGATGCGAAGCTGAAATAAATTCAGCTTGACATTTTTTCTCTACATTATCATTAATAATCCTTAAATTAGTTTATCTAACTAAGTCATCCTGAATTCGTTTCAGGAACATATCATATAAGGAATTCTGAAAATATATTATGTTTATATACTTACAAACAAATATCGAACTGTTTTTTATATTGGAGTTACCAACAATTTAATTAAAAGAATAGAAGCTCATAAAGAAGGAATTGGTTCAGCTTTCACTCAAAAATACAATGTAAAATCATTAATTTATTTTGAAGATTTTACTTCAATTAGTCAAGATATGTTAAGAGAAAAGCAATTGAAAAATTGGAAACGGGAATGGAAAATTAATTTAATTAAATCTAAAAATCCAAATTTAGAAGATATTAGTATTCTATAATAAACAAAAAAGGAACTCTAAATTGAGTTCCTTTTTATATGTTCTAAAAAGATTTATAGATTAATCCAAAACCTTTGCTCCTTTTACTTTTTGATTCGTTAAAGCAATATCCAAAACTTCTTTCATTTCTTTTACAAAATGAAAAGTCATTCCTTTTACGTATTCTGCTTTAATTTCTTCAATATCTTTTCGGTTATCTTCGCACAAAATAATTTCTTTGATATTTGCACGTTTTGCCGCTAAAATTTTCTCTTTAATTCCGCCAACTGGCAACACTTTTCCACGAAGCGTGATCTCACCTGTCATTGCTAATTTTGCTTTTACTTTTCGTTGTGTAAAAGACGAAACCAAAGACGTCAACATTGTAATTCCGGCAGATGGTCCATCTTTTGGCGTTGCTCCTTCCGGAACGTGAATATGAACTTTATAATTCTCGAAAACTTCTGGTTTAATTCCCAATTCATCCGCATGCGATTTGATGTATTCTAATGCAATTGTTGCAGATTCCTTCATCACAGTTCCTAAATTTCCTGTAATAGAAAGTCCACCATTTTTCGCTTTCGATAAAATAGATTCGATAAATAAAATATCTCCACCAACACTTGTCCAAGCTAAACCTACTACAACTCCAGGAACCTCATTATTCTCATATTGATCTGGTGTAATAGAAGGTCCTAAAATTTTAGAAATATCTTCGATTGAATATTTAGTATTAAATTCTTCTTCCAACGCAATATGTTTTGCAGCTGAACGAACTAATTTCGCAACTTTCTGATTCAATTTTCGAACTCCCGATTCGCGCGTATAACCCGTAATCAAATATTCGATTTCTTTTTTACCTAACACAACATCTTTCTCTTTTAAGCCATGTTCTGTTAATTGTTTTGGTAGAAGGTGACGTTTTACGATTTCAGATTTTTCCTCGATTGTATAACCTGCAATATTAATCATCTCCATACGATCGCGTAACGGACTTGGAATATCTCCAATATTATTAGCTGTCGCAATGAAAAATACTTTCGATAAATCGTAGCCAATTTCTAAGAAATTATCATAAAAAGTTGAATTTTGCTCTGGATCTAAAACCTCTAACATTGCTGATGAAGGATCTCCATGCGCACTAGCCGACATTTTATCAATCTCATCTAAAACAAAAACCGGATTCGACGATTCAGATTTTTTGATTGACTGTAAAATTCTTCCTGGCATCGCTCCAATATAGGTTTTACGATGACCACGAATCTCAGATTCATCGTGTAAACCACCCAACGACATACGTACATATTTGCGCCCAATCGCTTCTGAAATAGATTTCCCCAACGATGTTTTACCAACACCCGGAGGTCCATACAAACAAAGAATTGGCGAACGCATATCTCCTTTCAATTTCAACACAGCAAGATGCTCCAAAATGCGTTCTTTCACATCTTCTAAACCATAATGATCATGATCTAAAATTTTCTTTGCATTCTTGATATCAAAGTTATCTTTTGTCAAGGTATTCCAAGGTAAATCCAACATAAATTCAAGGTAATTACGCTGAATATTATGTTCTGGCATTTGCGGATTTAGACGAGAAAGACGGTTGATTTCTTTATCAAAATGATTTGCTACATCTTCGCTCCAACTTTTCGTTAAAGCACGTTTGCGCATTTCATTAATTTCTTCTTCTGTCGAATTCCCTCCTAATTCTTCTTGAATCGATTTGATTTGTTGATTTAAGAAATATTCTTTTTGTTGTTGATCTAATTCTTTGCGAACTTTATTCTGAATCGTATTCTTTAATTCCAATTTCTGAAGCTCAACATTCATAAAACGCATCACTTCCATTGCGCGAAGTTTCATATCAGAAATTTCTAATAACAACTGTTTTTCATCTAAACTTAACGTCAAATTAGACGCTACAAAGTTGATTAGAAATGTATTACTTTCGATACTTTTTATAGCTCCTGCAGCTTCCGAAGGCAACATTGGATTTTCTTCTACAATCTGAAAAGCTAAATCACGAATTGATTCAATAATAATTGGATATTCTTTGTTGCGTGATGTCGGAACTTTTTCTGTCAAAATTTCTACTTCAGCCTTGAAATAAGGATCATTTGATACAAATTCTTTAACTTTGAAGCGTTTCATCCCTTGTAAAATCACCGTAATGTTTCCATCTGGCAATTTTATCATTCGCATGATTTTCGCAACTGTACCAACTGTATACAAATCGTCTTGTGTAGGATCTTCCACAGCAATTTCTTTCTGCGAAAGCACTCCAATAATGCGATCTTCTTTGTAAGCTTGTGTTAAAAGTTGTATAGATTTATCTCTACCCGCGGTAATTGGCGCAACCACACCCGGAAATAAGACAGTGTTTCTTAACGATAAAATAGGCAATACCGAAGAAATATCTTGCTTATTTAGCTTACTTTCTTCGTCTTTACTCATCAAAGGAATTAATTCGATTTCTTCTTCCATTACTTGTGCTAATGACAAATTGTCTATGTTCATAATTTTTTTATACGTTCAAAGTGTCAGTAAAACTATTTTTAACTGACGAAAGCCTTTCATAATAACAACATTATTAAGATTTGAATCTTGTCTAAAGCATTTAGAAAAGCGAGTATAAATAAGTCAAACGTTATGCCAATAAAATATATTGTCAGTTTTTCAATAAAGGTTTTGAATGAGGATGAATAATTATTTTCACAAAGATAAATTTTATTCATAGTTTTAATATCAATTACACAAATAAAATCAATGATAAAATATTACATATTCTTCATACTATTTATTTTAGGTTATATTACCATTTTTTCTCAATGGTCTGGCTTTTCTCCAATTTCAGAAACCTACTCTTCTAATGGGATATATAAATTAAAATCTATTTCATATGATAATTTTATACCTAATTTGAAAGGTGAATCAATTATATTTTTTAATCGAGAACGTGATAGCTTGAGACAAAATAAGGTATATTATAAACTAAATAGATCATTTGATTTAAATGAAAATTTTCCTTTCTTCCTTGCAATAAGTAATGATGGGAGAAAAATAATCTATTTTACAAATTATATAAACAGCAAAGATTTAGAGGAAAGAAATGTGACTTATTATATTGATGGAAAAATAGCTAAAACTTATTCCTCTGAAGAGTTTACCAATTGTGATAAAAACAAAGAGAAATGCAGACTATTTTATGAAGCCGAAAATAGAAATTTGTTCGAAAACTATACTTCTACCTACAAAGAGTACAATAAATCTTTATCAGAGAAAGATATTTTTTTAACTAAAAATTTCATCTTCAATAAAAATGATATTATTTACCTTATAGATAACAGAAAAAAGGTAACACTTTTTGATTTAGACAAAGGTGAAATAATCAAGTCTAATATTGATTTTGATTCTATTTATCCTGCAATAAAAAATATTGAACCTATAAAGAGTAAAATTTCAAATTATGAATATCCATATAAATATATAATAGATGTCAAAAACTCTCTTACTAATGAAAAAATAGCAGAAAGTATTAGTAAACTATCTAACTTAAAATTTATTCCGCTTGAGGATTCAACTTATAATAAATACAAACTTCATCAAATAGAAATAAGCGGCTATTTAAATAGAAATGGAAAATTTGAAATCGAAAATTTAGAAACAGATTCTATTTTTAATAAACAACAAATTGAAAACTATCTTTTAAATTCAACTTTTGAAACTGATTTTATTCCAAAAGAAGTTGACAAAATATATATCACAAATTTCTTTGGTAGCTATAGAAATTATGATGATAGAATTGCTGAATTAGAAACAATAAAAGATAAAGAAAAAAGAAGAATTGAAAGTGAAAAAAGACTTACTTTAGAAAAAATTGATAATATATACATTCCAAAAAATTTATATGAATCATTAACAGAATTAGATAAAATATTAGATTTCGAAAGCAAAAAACAACTCAAAGAATCAACAAATACTTTTATATTTAATTCTCACATGGGTGGTTTGGGTATGTGGATAAGAAACAATTGGGGAATTAATGGTGGTTCTAGATTATCGAAATATTTTAATGATAGAAATATTGGAAAACAAATGTTTGGAAACGTGTGGATATCCTAACGAAAGTT